>NZ_JBICJJ010000001.1:0-708 GCF_043102985.1 Acinetobacter sp. YQ_14
AAAAACTGAAATCATCAATACGGGGATTGATACTGTTGCTGACACCATCATCGGAGCTTTCCCTCAAGCTGAACATCCTATCGGGGATATTGCTGACCTAGGTACCCTCACTTTTGAAACTTCTCGCGATACTGTAAATGGTACTTTAGAAACCGTGTCTGATTTGGCAGGGGCTGATCTCAGCAGTGCTTTAGATTCTGCAACAGGTGTCATTGAAACCTTAGTTGATAATGGTTCTTCTGCAATTGGTATTGTTCAACATATTGCTGATGACCTTGGCAATCTCGGTGATCTTGCTGATGGTACACCACTAGAAATGGTGACTGATGTCATTGACGGTATTACTGGCGGTACCGATGGTAGTCCGATTGATCTTGTGACTGGTGTAATCGATGGTATTACAGGTGGTACTGATGGTAGCCCTATCGATCTTGTCACTGGTGTGATTGATGGCATCACAGGTGGTACTGATGGTCGTCCTATTGATCTTGTGACTGGTGTCATCGATGGTATTACAGGTGGTACTGATGGTAGTCCGATTGATCTTGTCACTGGTGTAATCGATGGCATTACAGGTGGCACTGATGGTAGTCCGATTGATTTAGTCACTGGTGTGATTGATGGCATCACAGGTGGTGATCTTGCTAATAATCCTGTTACAGGGATTGTTCAAGAAGGTATCGATATTCTACAAGGCGTTGAAAGCTT
>NZ_JBICJJ010000020.1:0-68968 GCF_043102985.1 Acinetobacter sp. YQ_14
GCACCTGTCGCGCCTACATCACCCTTGTCGCCTTTATCACCCTTGTCACCTTGCGCGCCCGTTGCGCCTGTCGCTCCAGTGTCACCTTTATCGCCCTTATCACCTTGGGCACCTGTCGCCCCAGTGTCTCCTTTGTCTCCCTTATCACCTTGAGCACCTGTCGCGCCTACATCACCCTTGTCGCCTTTATCACCCTTATCACCTTTTAGAGATGCCAGCCATTGTGTCTCATTGCCAGTGAATCCATTATCTTGCGCTATTTCATAAGCACTTTTACCATCTGCACCAGCGCCAGTAGGTAAACTGTCAATTTGGCTCTGTAAACTTGTCAATTTAGTATTTACGGCACTAAACGCACTGCCTACATTATTATAGTTAGATCCTTGAATCGTATATGTGGGATTACCAAAAAAACCATTTGTAAAACCAGCCCCACCGCCTAAAGCTGCGGCCAGAGAGTTTAACTGCCCATAATTCACTGCATCATTTGTAGAAGTACCATTTGCAAGATTGGTAATCTTATTACTGTTAAAGGAGATTTCACCACTGCCGATATCATTTCCAAGTGCACCTTTAGACGTTATCCCTCCAGTCCCCACCTTTAAAGTGTCTGTGCTAATCGTTACATTCATATCGTCATTTAATAACTTATTATCAGAAACGAGTGTTCCAGATGGCTGGTTTAAACAATACAGCGTTCCCCAATACTGCTGTGAAATAATTGAGTTATTTAGTCCAGCTGTTGCGATACTCGGATTGGTATTTGCCCCTTGAGCACCACAAGTAATTACCTGTTCAGCAAATGTTTGTTGCGAATATATCGTTGTAAAAATTAAACTTATAGCCATCGTGATTGGCTTCAAAGTCAGGGTGAAATTATTTAATTTTTTGATGTTTTTAATATTATCTAATGATTCCGAAACAGATATCGACTTATTGGTCTTTCCCGCACCTTTAGCATTTTCTGATACGACAATGATGCACCCTTGAGCTTTGCTCCAAATTTTTTTAAAGATATGGTTCATGTTATTCCCTACTTTTGTGAGTATAAATACATAAATTAGAGAATATTTTCTAAAACAATGAATCATTGAAATTTGGTATAAATTTAATTTTTTTAAATAACAAATTTCAATGATGTGCAACTTAGACATTTACTTTTTAATAACCGTGCTGCAAACAACAACGATTTTTCTAGAAAGGAATAATATGAACAACACCACCTTATTAAGTCATAGAGAACATGAAATTTTTTTAAATGTTAGCTCATGGTTTTAGAATTAAAGAAATTGCCGCAAAACTATGTATTAGTGATCGAACTGTTACAACACATCAAGAAAGAATTTACCAAAAACTTAAAATCCATCATCGTGCTAGCCTGATTCAATTTTCACCTTATTATTTAGAACTTCTAAACTTACTTACTCCTAGAGAAAGTACAATTATTGAATTACTGACCCAAGATCTTTGTAGTGAAGATATTGCTGAGGAATTAAATTTAACAGTTGAAACAATCTATAGCCATCGTAAATCAATTAATAAAAAATTAAGAGGTCTTCAAGAAAAATACGATGTTTTGGGGATATTCAGACAAAAACAAATTTCCTTTAATTAAATGGCACATAAACATCAACAACTTTTCAAGAAAATAATAGGTAAAAATTATGAGCGCAGATCCATATTTAGGGGAAATTATTCTTGTTCCATATACTTTTGTCCCTCAGGGATGGGCAGCATGTAATGGGCAGTTACTATCAATAGCCCAATACCAAGCTTTGTTCAGCTTGTTAGGCACAACTTATGGTGGTGATGGTCGAACTACTTTTGCTCTTCCAAATTTAGGTGGTCGTTTTGCAATGGGGCACAATAATACCAATCAATTGGGTCAAAGTGCTGGTCATAACAGTACGACCTTAACCGTTGCCAACTTGCCTGCACATAATCACATTGTTCCTGCTGAAACCGTTTCAACTGCAATCTCTTTAACATTGCAAGCAAGTAACGGTGGAGGAAATACAAGTGATCCAACAAATGCCGTGTGGGCAAATGCAAATGATCCAACTACAGGCGGTATTTTTGATACTTTTACTCAAAATCCAAGCCAATTGATGAATATGAAGCCTGTAAGTTCGCCTGCGAACATACCATTACCTCAACAAAATACATCAATTGCAGGTGGCAGTATTCCTGTCGATATCACAAACCCTTATCTTGTGCTTTATTACATTATTAGTTTGCAAGGTATTTACCCTTCTCGTTCTTAATTTATAAATGGGTTTCTATTTATTGATAATAATTTAAATAGAAACTCATTATCACCACATAAACAATTATTAAAAAGCATATTAAAACAAACTAACAAATAAAATTAAGATCCAATATTATTAAAATTATTTAACAAAGATATAGAAAATAAACACCATATGTTTATAATAATTAAATACAGATAACAATAGAATAAAATCATGGTTGAGCAACTACAGGAAAGGCAAGATTTATTTGATAAAAATATCTTGAGCACCATCTTGCCTAAACCCGTGTTAATTGCAGAAGAAGACCAAAAACTTCAAAATAGGTTAACAAACTTATTAATTAAATTAAATTATAAAAATGGTGATTTAATCATTTCAAATACCCTCCAAGATGCTCTTTCTATTGTTAAAGAAAACAGCGTTGCTTTTGCCTTAGTTAATTTAAACCTACCTGATGGAAATGGAACTAAGCTTATTCAAACCCTGAAACAACAGAATTCGAATACTTTAATATTGGTTATCTCTGAATGGGATACAAAAGAAGCCGTCTTAACTGCAATTCATGCAGGAGCAACTGGTTATTTATTAAAAGAAAGAAATGATGTTGAAGTTTCAATGTCAATCAAACAAATTTTACAAGGTGGAATTCCTATTGATCCATTTTTAGTGCGTATCATTTTATCAGCAAGACTAAGACAGCCAATTAAGCTTGAACATTCTCCTGAAAACCTATCTACAAGAGAGTTAGAAATTTTAGAATTTGTGACTCAAGGGTTTAACAATCAAGATATTGCAAATGAATTAGGCTTATCACGGTATACCATAGAAGCACATTTACGCAATATTTACAGCAAACTTTCAGTCGATAGTCGCTCTAAAGCCATTAAAATTGCATATTCTCTTGGCCTTTTTTAAAATAAATACAATCTTTATTAAATAAAATTCACTTAATTTTTAAAATAAATAAAGGTGCATTTATTACTAAATAACACCTCAATTAAATATATTTCAAAGGCTTCTGAAAATTAAATTATTCAACAGTCGCTGATAATTTAATTTGATTATTATTAGAAACCATTTCCATTTTTTGAATACTTAATCCCATCTGAGACAATTGCATTAAAAAATTAGCAAGCACAGCATAATTTTGATGTTCTGCGACGATTTGGATTTGCTCACCACTTTGTTGTGATGAAACTGCTAGCCCCTGCTGTTGAGCAGTCCGTTGAATTTTATCTGCTGGTGTAAGATCAAGATCATTCGCAGGCTTCATCGTTGCAGCATTACTCTGCATCCAAACCGTTAAATCTTTAAGTTCATTTAAACGTGTCTGTTGCTGATCTGCTAAAGAATGCATTTTCCAAAGTGCAGAACCGATAATCACAACTGTTAAAAATATTGCAGTGAAAACCACCATAACACGTTCACGAACAGACAAGCTCTGTAAATACTGACTGACTGCTTCAACCTTTTGATCAAAAAGGTTTTTTATTCCTGTAAATGCTTTCATTATTTTACTTTTACCACCCCGATTGCACCTACTGTATCGGCTTGCACGTTACCTAATTCAGCCTGAAATCCTTGTTGATTCAACTGTTGAGTTAATGCTTGTAAATCATCCGATGATTTGGCTTTCAATGACATCGTCAATTCAGATGCATCGTAATTCACTTGCTGAGCAAGGATTTGTTTTTGCATTAGAATAGGACCAACACGACTCAACAGTGACAATGCTTGCGTATCACCTAACTGGCTCATTCTGAGCTGGCTTTCAAACTGACTTTTTATATTTTGTTCAGTTACACGACTGTTTTCACCAAACCAATATTTATATTGATCAATCGCTTGGGCTGCTGTTTGATCCGCCACCTTTTTGAGCTTAGCCCAGCGTAAACCATCATAAGTCAACTGAACGAAAATTACGGCGATAAAAACGATTGCAGCAGCTTTCCAGTAACCAGACCATTGCACATCAGCATTTTTTGCTTTTGGAAGAACATTAAACGGATGCTGTCTAGGTCGTTGTAACTGCTGAAATTGGTAACTAAACTCACTGCGCTGATCTTTACTCGAAGCAGTTGCCAAACTATCTAATTGTTGAATATTGAGATTAGCAAACTTGTATTGAGTTTCTGGTGTTTGAAACTCAAGAAATAGACCTAAGTCATCAACAGAGTTACCAGACCAAAGATTTTCTCGAACAAGCAAATGATCGTAAATATTTGTGATCACAACTTCGGCTTGTTCTGGTTCAGGTAACATCAAAAAGTCAGGTAAAAAAGCAACAATTTGAATAGGTAATAAACTTAATGCATGCTGCCAAGTTTCAATGGATGATTGTGCTACACCTAAAATATTAAGTTGATCATTTTGAAAATGATGAACGACTTTCATTTGATCAATAGGTAAAGTTACAAACTCTTCAAGGAGGTATTTTATTCCTTCTTGCCCCAACTGTTTGTAATGTGCTTTCGTCATTGTTTGTTGCAAGATTTGAGCATTTCGACTCGGGAAAAAAACTGTCGTCTCTTTCCCTTGATGCTCTTGTAGATCCTGAATGAGTTGTTCAAGACTTTCAGCGACTAACCAATTTTCCCCTGCCGACCAATACCATGTTCCATTGGTTTCGGGCATCCATATATACAGCATCGGTTTTAATTACCCTTTTATCCGCTTAGGATAGATAAAATTTATATTGTTGGCGTAAAACGTTTCTTTTGTGTCGATAAGCCATTTGCAATCACAGTCTGATCATAAATACGCGCTTCGGCTAATGCAAATGGATTAAAACTTTCATGTGTTAATTGTTCTGCAATATGCGCTACGACATTCATATGACATACAACTGCAATAGATTCATATGGTAGTTTTGACAACCATTCTATCGCATCTTTAGCATCATCATCAGGTTTAATTTTATCGCAGATTAAAACAGGAATACCTTCAAAGTGTGCCTTGATATGTGACAATGTTTCTTGAGCACGCAATAAAGGACTTACAATAAAAATCTCAGGTCGAATGACATCTTTTAGAAAATGTCCTGTTTGATCAGCTTGCTGATGTCCACGCGGTGTTAATGGACGCTTGATATCATCACCATCAATAGCTGGAGAAGCTTCACCGTGACGAACTAAAGTGAGTTGCATAAAAATACCTTATTTCTTATCTCTATATTTTAACTATGATTGATGACAATTTGATAAATCTATCATCACTTTACCAGGCCCTTTCTAAAAAGGGCCAATATATCTATTTTTTATCCCAGCCTTAGCTTAAAAGATTGAGATAATACCAATTAAAAGATATTTAATTGGTGCCAGTATCTTTGTTTGCTGAAAGACCTAAAAGCCACCCTACACTTCATGATGTGGTAGTACGAACTCGACATCACTGCGATGACCATTTTTCATCAAAGATAAAGCGATCGTCATCGGTGGCGCATTTTCAAAAATAACTTCATATAAAGCATTAGTAATTGGCATATACAGATCAAGTTCTTCCGCTTTAGCACGAACTTGAACAATTGTATTGATCCCCTCAGCCGTTTGTCCTAAAGCTTTGGTTGCGTCATCCAATGTTTTACCTGAACCTAAAGCAAAACCAATTTGATAATTTCGGCTTAGTGGACTATTACACGTTGCAAATAAATCACCAACACCTGACAATCCCAAGAAAGTTAATGGATTAGCACCTTGCTTAACCGCAAAACGACTCATTTCAGCCAAAGCACGGGTCAAAATCATACTCTTGGTATTTTCACCAATGTTATATGCCGCACCCATTCCCATCGCCACGGCATAAATATTCTTTAACGCACCACCAAGCTCTACACCATGTACGTCATCACTACCAAACACACGGAATAAAGCACTGTGCAATGCATGCTGCACAGCATAGCGAACCAATTCAGATTCACTCGCAATCACTGTACCTGATGGCATACCTGCCATAATTTCTTTTGCCAAATTTGGACCTGACAAAACCCCATAAGGGACTTCAGGTAATTCTTCACGAATAATATCGCTCATGAAGCTAAAAGTTTTTGCTTCAATCCCTTTCGTGAGTGAAACTACAGCTTGCGAGGTAATAAACGGCGCAATTTGTTTTAATACATCACGGAATGAATGACTCGGAATTGCAACAAGAATAATGTCGCGATCTCTTACTGCAAGCTCTAAGTCGGCAACTGCACGTAATGCAGGCTCTAATGGATAATCAGGTAAATAACGTTTATTGATATGCGTTTGATTGATCTCTTCAGCCGCAGCAGCATCACGAATCCAAATCATGGTATCGCAACCATTACGTACTGCTAAATTTGCCATAGCAGTACCAAAACTGCCGCCACCCAACACGGTGATTCTTAATGCTGTTTTTTGATCGACCGCAACAGGCTCAACTAAATCACTAAATTTTAACTCTGTCATTTTTTATCCTGAAACTCTATTTTTAAATCTAAAATAAATTTTAAGTCGCTTGCCATGTTTTCATGAATACTTGGCTATCAATTTCAGCGCGTGGTGGAATTGCTTTTGCTGCCGTTCCAACATAAATAATGCCTGAAATGAGATCTTGCTCTTTTAAGCCAAGTTGCTGTTTTAACCAGTTTGATTCAACCACTGCTCCAGAACGCCACATACTTGCAAAACCTTGCGCTTGTAAAGAAAGCAAGAAGTTTTGAATCGCAGCACCTGTACTAAGAATCTGTTCAAAATGAGGAACTTTAGGATGATCTTGTATCGTAGTTAAAGCGAGTACTAACATCGGAGCACGGAACGGATGTTGTTTTACCCTGTCCAACTGAGATGAATCTGTCTCACCTAAATCAGCTAAAGCATTGGCTAACTGCTCACCAAATGCAGCCCTTTGCTCTGGAGTAATAATCACAAAACGAGTTGGTTTCAAACGATGGTGGTCTGGTGCAGTTAATGCAGCTTGGACAGCTTTTTCGAGTTGTTCTGAATTTGGAGCTGGCTCAACGAGTTGACCAATAGATTGACGTTGATGGATATTTTGATGAATTGTCTCTATATTTGAGTCCGTCATTGACATGAATCTAACTAACACAAGGATTTCGCTAGATTAGCATAATATATCTAATCTCCACTACTGATCCCCTACGCGCTTCACGATCAATTTTAAAAATTTAACAGACCCTCAGCATAAACTGTACATAATCAGCTAAAGCAATCAAAAGTTGTGTGTTCAAATAAAATAATTATGTAGTAACTAGAGAAAAAGCAATGAAAAAAACTTTGATGATGAGTGTATTAGGTGGCTTAGCACTTGGATTAACGGCATGCGCATCTACACCAACCAACACCATCGCGATTCAAAAAGAAAATAATCAATATGAAGTGACTGGAATTGGCAAAACCAATCTCATTTCAAAAAATAACGCAGTAAGTGCAGCGCAAAAAACGTGTACTAAAAATACGTCACCTGTCGTCGTTGATGAGAAAACGACTTATCAAGGTGTACTAAATGGTGTAGTCGATGAGCAAACTGGAAAAATGGTTGAAGCCGCCGCAGGTGTCATTGGGACATTGACTGGTAAAAATGCGTCTTTGGCTAAAGATGATGATTATCAAACTACCCTAACATTCTACTGCAAACCAAATGCTTAAATAAAAAAAGCCGATGTGATCACATCGGCTTTTTTTATTTCAGAACAGCTTACTGAGCTTCGCTCGCTGCTACTTCTGATGCTGCACTTTCTACAACATCAGTATTCTTTTCATCTAAATTCGGTTTATCGATCGCAGCGATCGCAGCTTGTTGTTCTGGAGTAGTCTGTGTTGCTACAGTTGAAGCTGCTTGTTCTTGCTGTTCAGCGTTATTCGCTTCTTCTTTTTTTGCACATGCAGTTAACATGATTGGTGCAATGATTAAAGCGGCAAGAGTTAATTTAAATTTCATCACGGCTTTCCACAGTTACTTGGTTAAGTTGATGACAATCATATTGCAAATATATGACAATTTTATGACTACTTTGTAATGCAAAAGTAAAAGAGCCGATTTACATCAGCTCTTTAGCTCTATCTTTTATTGTAAATCAATCAATTAACGCAATTAAGCACGTTCGAGTAAAACAGCAACAGCAGGTAAAGTTTTGCCTTCTACAAATTCTAAGAAAGCACCACCACCTGTTGAGATATAACCAATTTGATCAGCAACTTCATATTTATCAATCGCAGCAAGCGTATCGCCACCACCTGCAATTGAGAAACCAGCTGATTCAGCAATCGCCAATGAAAGTGCTTTCGTCCCTTCACCAAATTGATCAACTTCAAATACACCTACTGGGCCATTCCAAAGAATTGTTTTTGAAGTTTTTAAGATCTCAGCAAAAGCTTTAGCAGTTTCAGGGCCAACATCTAAAATCATATCAGTATCTGCAACATCTTCTACTTTCTTAACAACTGCTTGAGCATTTGCTAAAGAACCCAAAAAGTCACTGAAGTCAATTTGAGTTGCATCAGCAACCACGACATCAGTTGGTAATGGCACACTTACTTTTGCAGCAATTTGTTTTGCTGTTTCAACTAAATCAGCTTCGTAAAGTGATTTACCCACATTGAAACCAGCTGCAGCTAAGAATGTGTTTGCAATACCACCACCGACGATCAATTGATCACAGATTGTAGAAAGTGAATTCAGTACATCGAGTTTGGTTGAAACTTTAGAACCCGCAACAATTGCAACCATTGGCTTTTCAGGTGTTTGCATTGCACGACCTAAAGCATCCAATTCAGCTGCCAACAAAGGACCCGCCGCAGCAACTTGAGCAAAGCGTGCTGCACCTTCAGTTGAAGCTTCTGCACGGTGTGCTGTACCAAATGCATCCATAACGAATACGTCACAAAGTGCTGCATATTTTTTAGCAAGCTCTTCGTTATTTTTCTTTTCGCCATGATTGAAACGAACGTTTTCAAGCAATACAACTTGACCTGCTTCGACTTCAACACCATCTAAATAATCAGTAAATAATTTTACTTCTTGGCCTAAAGCTTTTGTTAAATACGCTGCTACAGGAGCAAGTGATTGTTCTGGTTTTGGCTCACCCTCTACAGGACGACCAAGATGAGAAAACACCATAACTGCTGCGCCTTTTTCTAAAGCAGCTTTAATGGTTGGCAATGCAGCACGTAAACGTGCATCGCTAGTAATTTCCCCATTTTTTACAGGAACGTTTAAGTCTTCACGAATAAGAACACGTTTACCTGCTAAATCAAGGTCAGTCATGCGCTGAAAATTCATGGATGGCTCTCTAGTTGATTTTAAAAACGGCACAATTTTAAATGATTCTCTGAAATAAAGGTGAGTTTTTTTGCAGAAAAGCTGTCTAAAGCTTCACTTTTGATTATGATAATCATCGTCATTAAATCTATATATTATTATGTCTATTCATCCAGATCCTAAAATTAATCGCTTAAATGTGCTTGGCGAACCTTTATCCAGCTGTTGTTATGACCCAATCACTGGGTATTTTCGTAACGGTTTTTGCCATACGGCAGTTACTGATCTAGGTCAGCACACCATGTGCGCCCAAATGACTTCAGATTTTCTTAATTTCTCACAAAAAGTTGGCAATGACTTAATTACGCCATTACCCGAAGTAGGTTTCCCTGGCCTAAAACCAGGTGACTTCTGGTGTATCTGTGTGACCCGTTGGGTTGAAGCATATGAAGCAGGACATGCTCCTCCAATTAAGCTAAATGCTTGCCATAATGCGGTACTACACTATGTGCCTCTCAATATTCTTGTGGAATATGCAGTCTAATGAAGCCATTAGAATTGATCTTGGCTTCTAGTAGCCAAACCCGTAAAGATTTGATGGATCGTTTACGTTTGGACTATCGTTGTATTTCACCTGATATTGATGAATCTGCAATGGGTGAATTACATGCTGATGATTTAGCTAAACGATTGGCATATGAGAAAGCTCATGTTATTTCCGCAGAGCATCCTAATGCCATTGTCATTGGCTCTGATCAAGTGGCGTGGCGTGAACATGCACCCTATGACTTTATTGGTAAACCATTAACTGTTGAGAATGCCATTCAACAATTACTAAAAAACTCAGGGAAAACTGTTTTTTTTAGTACGGCGCTCAGTGTTCAACATTTGCAATCTGGCTTTGAAACAACGCTCGTAGAACATTATCAAGTCAAATTCAGAGAACTTACTTTAGCTGAAATCGAACGCTATATTGACATAGACAACCCCTTGCATTGTGCAGGCAGCTTTAAATGTGAAAGCTTGGGTATTAGCTTATTTGAGAAAATGCAGGGTGATGATCAAACCACGTTGATGGGGCTACCTATGATTCAGTTATGCAAGATTTTGCGGAAATTCGGATTGAATCTTCCGTGAGAAACACCCTTAGCTTGAATGACCAAACTAAGGGTAATCTTTATTCTTCAACAACAGTCACTTTCTTTGGTAAAGCAAAATAAATAAAAATAGACAATATAAAAAACAGAAAAGCAGCGACATTCAGAACAGAACGATGTGATTGAATGAATGCTTGTTTCGCAGCATCAATGACTGTTTCAGCAATCGAAGGCTGTAACTGTTTGACGACTTGCATCGCCTCTCCGATTGAACCACTCACCTGCTCAATGAATGCATGAGGCAACTCATTTGGAATAATAATTGAGTTGGCATAAAACCATGAAAGCATCAAACCGAAAAATGCAATTCCTAGCCCTGCCCCTAATTCATATGCCATTCCTTCGATTGCTCCTGCTGCTGTCGCTTTACTCGGAGGTACAGAAGACATAATTGCTGAGGTAGACGACAATAATGCAATTTCCACACTTAATCCCAAAATCACCATCCATGCCCAAGCCGATATTTGTGCACTCATAAAATCTGTATGCGCCAATCCCCATAAGCTAATCGCACTCATTAACATTCCAAGTGACGCAACTGAGCGTAGACCAAAGCGATTCACCAACAAACTTGCAATTGGCCCACCCAAACTAATGGCGATCATAAATGGCAAGATAAATGCGCCTGCTGCAAGTGGTGAAAGCTGATAAACAAACTGTAATTCTTGAGAAATTAATAGCTCAAACCCAACCAAAGCCATCATTGATAAAATGGCCATGATGACGCCTGTCGCAATCACAGGATGCTTAAACAATTGGATATCGATCATTGGAGCATCAGAAATTAACTGTTTACGTACAAACCCAACCAACAAACTCAGACCCACAGCAAAAATCAGTACCGACCAAATTGAAAAGCCGTGTATCACTGATTTAATGGCATAAATCATACTTAGAATAGCCACAACTAAAATAAGCGCTTGCAATAAATTCAAGCTTTGCTTGGGTTGCCCTGTTTGCTTTGGAATTATTAAAGCTGTCATGATTAATACTGCAAGCATAATTGGCACATTAATCAAAAAAACTGAGCCCCAATGAAAGTGCTCAAGTAAAAAACCACCAAGCAATGGGCCAAAGGCTGCGCCACCACCACCTACAGTCGCCCAAATACCCAAAGCAAAGTTACGCTGTTTTTCATCTAAAAAAGTATTGCGTACAGCGGATAAAGTCGCTGGCAAAATCATTGCTGCACCAACGGCGAGTAATGCCCTTGATGCAATCAAAGTCAAAGCTGTTGGTGAAAATGCAGCAGCTAAAGACGCTAAACCAAATAATAGACCACCAATAAGCATCAATCGTTTAAAACCGATACGATCACCCAAAGCACCCATTGGCAAAATAAGACCAGCCATAACCAGTGAATAAATATCAATGATCCACAACATCTCATTTGCCGATAGTCCAAGTGACTCACTCAATGTAGGTGTAGCGACATGTAAAATAGTTGCATCGATCGAAACAGGAAGATAGATCAATACAATGATTGCAAGAATTAACCACTTGCGTGACATAAATGCCTCTAAATTCTGGACAGTTGTTCAAATTGGTGCAATTATAAGCAAAATTGAACACTTGTCCAACTTTAAAATATAAGTTAATTTGTATCTGTTTTTACAAACCGAGTTTTGGTCAAAAAAATGGCTTATTTAAATCGAGAACAACGCCGTGAAATGATTTTACAAGCAGCGATGCATGTTGCTTTAAATGAAGGATTTTCAGCGATGACTGTTCGCCGTATTGCAACCGAAGCACAAACCTCCACAGGACAAGTTCATCATCATTTTGCATCAAATTCTCACCTTAAAGCAGAAGCTTTTATCAAACTTATGCAACAACTCGATGAAATTGAAGACCAAGTAAATACTGTAAATTACTTACAACGTGTCTCTCTTTTATTAGGTTGCGAAAATATTGAGCAAATTCAGCCCTATCTCCGCCTGTGGAATGAAGCTGAAATCCTGATTGATCAAGATTCAGAAATCAAACATGCCTATAATCTAGCGATGCAAGATTGGCATCGCTCAATTGTCCGAATGATTAA
Organism: Acinetobacter sp. YQ_14; assembly: GCF_043102985.1. NCBI lineage: Bacteria > Pseudomonadati > Pseudomonadota > Gammaproteobacteria > Moraxellales > Moraxellaceae > Acinetobacter > Acinetobacter sp. YQ_14. The sequence continues at coordinate 12,690 of NZ_JBICJJ010000020.1, forward strand.
TGAGGGTAAAAACCAAGGTGAATTTAACTTTGAATCAGATAGCCAAGACATTGCTTGGCGATTAATTGCTTTTGTTTGCGGTCTAGAAGGTATATATAAATTAGGACTGAATGGTCTAAATGATGCAGACTTTAAACGCCATACCGAAGCTATTTTACAAGCAGAGCTATTTAGAAATTAAATGAATTACACATTACCAATATTACAAAGCTCAAGAGTCAATCTATTTGTATTTCAAATGGATGATCTAGTAGAGATATACCCTTGTATTACCAAAACCTTAACTCGCTATATGGCTTGGGAACCTGCTGAAAATTTTGAAGCATTAGAACAAATTGGACAGCAATGGCTGCTAGCCGAATCAGAGAATACAGATCATCACTTTGTTTTACGGTGTAAAGAAACGCATATTTTTATTGGTCTGATTGGTGTACATCGCGCCCAAACAGCCACACCAGAGCTAGGTCTTTGGATCATAGAAGACTATCACAATCAAGGTTTTGCCAAAGAATCAATTTACGAAGTTTTCCGCTGGGCTTCTGAAAAAATACAACATAAATATTTTTTGTATCCCGTTGCCATTCATAATTATGCAAGTAGGAAACTGGCAGAGTTTTTAGGTGCCACAGTTGCAGATAAAAAGACTGAGAGGAAATATGACGCTGTCATTTATCATATTCCTCCGTATTTAGACCAATTAACTTAAAACCAACTTTTTTCCTTTCAGAATTTCATCTGCACAACGTAAAGTTTCTTGGCTCAAACCCCAAAGAAGATAATCCCCATTTGCCGAGGTAATATTAAAATTATGGGTATAGGCAAAAATCAAACCATTCAGATAATATAGCCTTCCTTGCACTTTACTTTAAGTAGAACCAAATTCCATTCAGAACTAATTACTTAAGCATAGGATATTCATAGTCTAATGATCATGTAGCTCATGATCCTCTACACCATCATCAATACTCTGGACTACGCCTTGTCCATTTTTTATTTCTGCAGTGTAATTACCTTTGTCACTATATATTTGAATAATTGTATATTGATCTTTTTGACTTTGAGTAATCGTAAAAAAATTTCGCTCTGGGCTTCCTTGATTAAATTTCCCTCGCCAACACAGAATATCGCTATCTACTTTTTCAATTTCAACAATCGTGCCCTCTCGATTTATACCATACTCTAACATTTGGAATTTAACAGTATCTCCAACATTTTTAGTTTCAATAATATTTTGATTATAAGCAATCGCCATTCCTTTTCCGCTTTTGGATAAAGGTAATGCATCACTATTTGTTAAATCTTCATCTTGAATTTCATGAAACAAAACCATTTCAGTTTTAGCTTTTGCTAAGTCATTAGATGGAATATCCAAATTCTTACGTGGATACCCACCATCTGTATTCAAGATTTCAGGTTGATTTTCATCAGAAATTATATTTTGAACAGATTTAGTTGCTTGGTCTGGCTTTAAAAAAAATACCAAACCCGCAGCCACGACAAACGTGACTGCAAGCAAAAGGAGAATATTTTTATTTTTCATTCAAAAATCACTTAATTGTATTGAGAGATTCGGACAACATTTGCGTTAATAACACCTACAGCATCCTTCTTACCCTCTTCTCCTAAACGAACACCATATTTCGGATTATATAAATACGGACTTGAATAGAAGTTTAAGTTATTACCACCTAAAGCTGTACTTCCTAGAGGATGCGTAAATCCTGAACCAATGTTAGTTGAGTCACCGTGATAAATACCCAAATTATGTCCTACTTCATGACGCATCGCAGCAACTGAACAACCTGCTATATCATTTGCACCGATCATATTGTAAGAACTCGCATTGATCCAAGCCCAACCACATCCTCCTGCACCAGGCTCATTACCTTGGTAATAAACACCATCTGCTAATACACGTTTACGCTCTGCTTGAACAGTTGTATCTGAACGCCCAACATTAATCGCATCAAGTAAAGTCGATGCTGGTATTTTATAAGTCAAATAACCAACGTCTCGTAGATAGAATTTAGCTGATGAATTCTCAGCAGTTAAATTGGTTAAATTCAATCCTTCAGTCATTCGAATTTTAGCTGCACTATCGCCCAATATAGTCGAAACTTCAGGACTATTGACCAACAACATATCTACTACATAGCTGTCAGCAACCCAACCTTGGCTCGTGTAAGCAAAACGTCGATTTTCGCCATTTTTGATCGTTTCAGAAAGACCATTCTCTGCAACTATAAAACTATTCGAATCAGCTGTAGAGCTCACAATCACTTTATCGCCTACTTGTGCATAACTCGGCAGATTTAATGTTTGCTTCCAATTTGTATTTGAGATTTTTACCTTTAAAGTTGGTTCAGTCATACTAGGTAAAGTTGAAGGAATAGTTGTATTTGCATCAATTGTTTTTATCGGAGACGACATCAGCACCCAATGCGCACGATCACTCACATACATAAACTCATACTGATCTCCTTTTTTCAAAGTTAAGGTTGCAGTAGTATTGATATTCGTATTTGAAATTTTTGCTGACCAAGTCGCTGAAGATTTTACAACTATTCGATCCCTATCATTTGCTATTGCTGGTAGTGTGAAATTTGGTACCCAATTTGCATCAGCAAAACTTACTTCAGTTAATGGTGATGACACTGCATTAAGCGAGCTTCCAATATCTTTCACGTTTAATTGTAGTGGTTTAATATATTCAGGTATCCATTTTTGCAATGCAGAATTGTATTTAAACCAATATTCACTGCCTTTATTTAGGTTATAACTACTCGGGAAAAGTAAATTATCTTTAGCTAGTTGTGATGGGTAAGCCGCTGTGGAAGTAATTTGAACTAAACTACCATTATTTACATTTGAAGGTAATGCAATAGTGCTTGCCCATTTTCCATCAGCAATAAGTACATGTTGAATTTTTGCCGTACTTAGTGACATTTGCTCGTATTGTGAGTTGTTCACTGGACTAAGGGTCGCAAGCTGAATTAACCATTTCTTTATGTTTGCATCGAATACAAACTGAAAACTGTCTCCACTTTGAATTTCCAAGACTTCTAACGGTAAATTTGTGTTGGAGGTATCTAGGTAACTTTTATAAGCAGCACTAGATTGAATCGTAACTTTATCTAGATGATTTGCGGTTGTCGGCAAATAGAGATTTTTTGCCCAATTCCCATTTGACAATGCAAAAGTTAATTCGCTGTATCCATTCGGGATATTACCTGAATTGTTAATCTGATTTGGAGATAAGATTGTTGATGCATACACCGCAGATGCTGCTATCGCCCCCACTAAACAGATCGCCTTTAATCCAAATTTCATTTAATAATCCTTGTTTTTGTGTTTTTTGCATGATTAAAGCTATCAAAAAAACATTCTAAAAACAAAACTATTTTGTAAAAAAATAAATAACTATCAATAATTTAATTTTAATAAATATGCATACGTGTTCAAATTTCTTTTTAGAAACAACTACTCAAGCAATCTTGAAACAATTACTTGGTATTAAATCTTAAATTTGGATGGGATTGCCTAATCTGCCGCATATTTATCTTTTTATTAAAATCAACTTAAGAATATTAATCAGTTTTAAATCGTTCTTTTAAATACAAGTAATCTAGTTAGAATCAATAAACCATTTTTGAATATAAATTTTATTGATTAACTGAAGATAGAAAATGAAATTCTAAAACCAGCCTTTTCTTCCTTTTAGAATTTCATCTGCACAACGTAAAGTTTCTTGGCTCAAGCCCCACAAACGATAATCGCCTGTAGCTGAAGTAATATTAAAATTGTGCGTATAAGCAAAGCTTAGTTCTCGATCTGGATCACACCAAGCACCTGAACCATTAAAACCAACATGACCGAAACCATGCGGCGCACGCTTACCCATTGTTAAAATACGGTGATACCCCAAACGCCAATGCATAGGAATCGGCATCACTCGATCACGAGTCTTGCTTTGTACCGTACTCAATTGTTTAAAGACTTCTGGACGAACCAGTTGTTGCCCCTGCCACTGTCCTTGATTCGCAAGCATTGCGTATACTTTTGCAAGGCTATTTGCAGTGAAAACACCATTTGCAGCAGGAATGACCGCTTGTAAACCCGCATCACTATAAAAACTAAAATTACGCATCCCTTTTGGAATCATCGCATCTTGGAAATCTTGTGGACTTTGCCCAGATAACTCTAACAATCTTTCTGATAAAGATGCTTTACGAGCGGCTTGAGGCTTTTGTACTTGCGGTTTTGCTTGAGATTGAGACTTAGGCTTCTCTAGTAACCGTGCGACACGCCCCAACTCCGAAGTTGGCGTACCAAAATATGCACCATCAAGTTCAAGTGGCTGTACAAGATAGCGTTGCATTAACCAACTTAAAGGCTGTTTTGCTGCTTTCTCAAGAACCCCACCAATAATCCAACCATACGTGAGCGGTTGATAAGCAAAGCTTTGTCCTGCTGAAAAGCGTGGTGTAGCAGCAGCCATAACATCTAGCATATGCGACCAATCCAACATTTCTGTTGCTGTCTCAATGGTATTTCGAATATCGAATAAACCACTTTGGTGAGACAGTACATGGCGTACAGTTATTGCTTGCTTGCCATTTTGTGCAAACTCTGGCCAATAATGTGCAATCGGTAGATCATAATCCAGTATGCCTTCGCTCACTAAAATATGTGCAAGCGTGGCTAAAATTCCTTTTCCTGTTGAATAGCACATCGACAAAGTATCTGCTTGCCAAGCTTCATCCTGAGATTTCTTACCCGTGAAAATATCAACAACTTTTTGGCCTTTGAAATACACCACTAAAGCCGCACCGCCTTGATGACTTCGCGCATCTTGTAAACGGCTAAATTGTGTTGCTAGATCAGCGAAACGGTCATCAACATTGCCATGATAATTATGTGTGTCGGCAAACAAAATCTCTTTAATCAATGTACGCATCCTTATGATATTTATATTTTAAATATCCCTCTTGCGAACAAAAGGGATATTGAACATATGAATAATGGCTTAGATTGCTTTTACAGTACCCGCAACATGTGGCTTTTTAGATTTAACATTACGAATTAAAAAGTCAGTCTGCTTAGCGTCTGTAGCAGTTAAAAATTCTACTTTTGAAGGTAAGTACATTGGTAACTTAAACCATACGTCTGCTTCATAAGCATCTGGAAGCTGCACATTTGCTAAAGCTTTTGCTTTGCTCCACATACCATGTGCAATTGCTTGTTTAAAACCAAAAGCTTTTGCAGTCACCGCATGAATATGAATTAAGTTGAAATCACCTGAAATCAACGCATAACGACGGCCTGTATTTTCTGAAATATTCCATTCAGCCTGCGGTTGATAAGCTGGCTCTTGAGTGTCTTTCGCTTTCTCAGCCGCTTTTTTCTCAACTTTCTGACGTGACAGATATGTTGTTAGACTTTCCATCACAACTTCAGCACCGACCTTCGCCGTCGTAATGAAATCAAACTGTAAACCTTTATCATGTGGTTTCAGCTCACCAAACTTGCATGACAATGTGATTTGTTCATTCACACCGATTTTACGCATTTGTTTGATCTGATTGCGGATATGAACTAAACCTAAAATTGCAAATGGGAAAGCTTCGCTTGTCATCATATGCATTTGTAGGCTTTGAGATAGTACGGCTAAATAGATCGCAGGCACAAAACCATCATTTTTAAAACCACAGATTTCGTTATAGCTTTCTAAATGCTTGGTATCAATTTTTAATGTATCCACCACATACTCAACTTGTGGTAATACTTTCTCGCCTTTTGGCTTTTTAAAAATTAAACCCTGAATAACTTTTGGATAAGCCAAATAAGGTTTTGGTAATTCACTAAAATGACGTGTGTTCATAATCAACCTTTTGATATTTTTTATAAAAAAGGGATGCACAAGCACCCCTCTTCAAAACCCTAATGCTTACGCACCTAATAAGCTTTGACCACATACACGAACAACGTTACCTGTAACACCCGTTGAACCAGTAGATGCATACCAAGCAATTGCTTCTGCAACATCTACAGGTAAACCACCTTGGTTCATAGAGTTCATACGACGACCAGCTTCACGAATCGCAAAAGGAATCGCAGCAGTCATTTGAGTTTCAATGAAACCAGGCGCAACAGCATTAATCGTAATACCGTTTTTCAATGTAGGCGCAGTAAATTTCACTAAGCCAATAACACCCGCTTTAGAAACAGCGTAGTTAGTTTGACCTAAGTTACCAGCGATACCACTGATTGATGATACACAAACGATACGACCATTTGCATTTAAACCATCATTTGATAGTAAGTAATCGTTAACGCGTTCGATTGCAGATAAATTAATGTTGATAACTAAGTCCCAAAGCTCTGGCTTCATGTTTGCCAAAGTTTTGTCACGAGTAATACCAGCATTGTGAACAATAACGTCTAAACCACCTTGTTTTGCAGCAGCAGTTTTGATTTTCTCGCCAGCATCCGCAGCAGTAATATCAATTGCCAATACAGAACCACCGATTGAACCTGCAACACGCTCAAGATCAGCTTGCTGTTGCGGTACATCCAAGCAAATTACGTGTGCGCCGTCACGAGCAAGTACGTTTGCAATTGCTTCACCAATACCACGGCTTGCACCAGTCACTAATGCGGTCTTACCTGCAAGTGGCTTCGCCCAGTCTAGATCAACAACGTCTGCTTTAGAAACACGAACCACTTGACCTGAAACATAAGCAGAACGTGGAGAAATTAAGAAACGTAACGTAGATTCAAGATTTGCTTCTGCACCTTGGTCTACATAAACAACTTGAGCAGTGATGCCTTTTTTGAACTCTTTACCGACTGATTTGATGAAACCTTCAAGCGCACGTTGAGCAATCGCTTGTTTCACTGTCTTTGCAGTTTCAGGCGTTGTACCAATTACAATTACACGACCAGAACTAGAAATCTGGCGAGCAATTGGGTTAAAGAAGTTATACAACTCTTTAAGTTGTTCTGAATCTTGAATACCAGAAGCATCAAATACAACTGCTTTAAATTTAGACTCTTTATCGTCTGCATTTAAAGGACGAAGGTTTAAACCAACTTTCGCCGCGGTTTGTTGTAATTCAACATTATTACCCACATAGCTATCTGCATGGATATTGCTAAGAACCTGAGCAATAGCAGCAGAAATCGTGCTTGAAGGCGCTGCGCCAAGCAATACTGCACCATTCACAACAGGTTGAGCACTTTCAAAACGATCTAACGTTACTGGCGATGGTAAACCTAAATTTTTTACAACAAATTTACCCAAAGGCGATTGTGTAAATGCTTGGTATTGATCGGTCATGATTATTATCTCTCATACAAATGAATTTTTTACAAACACATGCATCATGTTAATCAAATTACATGAAATCAATGTTTGATTGACTCGTCATAAATCATACTTGAGTTCATGTTCTGATGTCTTGACCTGAATGTGGTCTACAGCGTCATTCTAGTCAATACAGCAGTATTGTAAATATGGTATTGTTGTCACAAGAATATCGCAATTATGCTTGGAAAAGCCTTATGAGCAAAACAACTCAAGAAAATCCAGCAGTCGAGAATTCTGCTGAAGAAAATGTGTCAAATACATCAAAAGCAGCTTCTACTACACGTAAAACTGCTGGCACGACCTCTAAAGCAGCAAGCACGACACCTAAAACGACTCGTACGCGTGCTACTACTCGTAGTCCGAAAAGCACTGCTTCTTCTACATCTACAAAAGCAGCGCCAGCTAAAACAACCAAACCTTCTGTTCAACAGGATAAAACCATGAGCCAAAACACTGTTCGCCGTGTTGCCATTATCGGCGGTAACCGTATTCCATTTGCTCGTTCAAACGGCGCTTATTTTACAGCTTCAAACATCGACATGTTTACTGCTGCATTAAATGGTTTGGTTGAGCGCTTCAACCTACAAGGTCAACGCTTAGGTGAAGTTGTTGCTGGCGCAGTATTAAAGCACAGCCGTGATTTCAATATGACTCGTGAATGTGTATTGAATACTCAACTTGCTCCAGAAACTCCAGCTTGTGATCTTCAACAAGCTTGTGGTACTGGTTTACAAGCAGCATTCCAAGTTGCAAACAAAATTGCATTAGGTCAAATCGAAGTAGGTATCGCAGGTGGTGTAGATACGACTTCTGACGCACCTATCGCGTTTGGTGATGGTTTACGTAAAGCTTTACTTGAGCTTAACATCGCTAAAACTGGTAAAGACCGTTTAAAAGCACTTTCTAAGATCAATGTTAAAGATCTTATGGATGCACCTAAAAATGGTGAACCACGTACTGGTTTATCTATGGGTGACCATCAAGCAATCACTGCGCTTGAATGGGGTATTGCTCGTGAAGATCAAGACGCTTTAGCTGCTTCTTCTCACCAAAAAATGGCAAAAGCATACGAAGAAGGTTTCTTCGATGACTTAATTACACCATTCTTAGGTTTAAGCCGTGACAACAACTTACGTGCTGACTCAACTGCTGAGAAATTAGCGAAGTTAAAACCAGTATTTGGTAAAGGCGAAGCTGCAACAATGACAGCTGGTAACTCTACTCCACTTACTGATGGTGCTTCATGCGTACTTTTAGCTTCTGAAGAATGGGCTAAAGCAAATGGTCACGAAGTTCTAGCTTACTTAACGTTCTCTGAAACTGCTGCGGTTGATTTCGTTGGCAAGAAAGAAGGCTTATTGATGGCACCTGCTTATGCAGTTCCACGTATGCTTGAGCGCGCTGGTCTTAAACTTCAAGATTTTGACTACTACGAAATTCACGAAGCATTTGCATCACAAGTTCTTTCTACATTGAAAGCTTGGGAAGATGAGAAATTCTGTAAAGAGCGTTTAGGTTTAGATGCACCTTTAGGTTCAATTGATCGTAGCAAATTAAACGTTAAAGGTTCTTCTTTAGCTGCGGGTCACCCATTCGCTGCGACTGGTGGTCGTATCATCGCAACTGCTGCAAAAATCTTAAACCAAAAAGGTTCAGGTCGTATCTTAGTTTCGATCTGTGCTGCTGGTGGTCAAGGCGTAACAGCAATTATTGAAAAATAATTACTAGCTAGACTCAAGAGGGATTAAATCTTTGGATTTAGTCCCTTTTTTATATTCTGAGTTAAAAAAATTCACCTTTCTAAATTTAAACCATCATTTACTATCATGGTTGGTGGCATGGACGCCGCCTTGTTGGACTGCGGTAACAAGGATGTACCGTCAGTCCAACAAAAGATTTTGCTTACTTTTCATCTCTGAAAAGTAAAGGTAAACACAGCCTATCTAGTTATCGTAACTATGAAAATATATTTATTAATTCAGGCTTGAAACCAAACTATCTAGCTCTTTTAAACTTCACATAATAATCATTTAAAACTTTAATCGCTTGCTTCAACTGTTTAAGATTTTCTTCTGTATTCCCCAACCGCTCAACAAAACGCTGTGAGTGTATTTCTAGATCGATCTTTTCATTAATTTGCGGTGCAATCCGAAATAGCTTTTCGAGATCGTCAAATCGATCTAACTTTCGGTTTGAGAAATATTCCAGACGAAATCCCAACTCATTCAAAACAATGCATTTATAAATTGCACCACGACTATCAAAAACTAAGTCATTTTCCCTAAGAAATAACTGTTCAGGTGTTTCCTTTGAACTTTTGAATAGGTTAGTTAGTTGGCTTAACATTTGATCTATCTATACAGCTTTGCTTTGATAACTTGCTTATTAAAACGATAAAGTACTCATTGATGCAAGCTAACAATCAATCAGGAATAAAAAAGCACCCTTAACGGATGCTTTTTTTAAATCAGGTTATCCATATTGTTTTTTCAAATAATCAACAATCTTAGCCGACTCAAACATCTTCACGCCTGTGTTTGGATCAATTAAAAATGGAACTTGAATATCGCGCCCCATAATTTCGACAACCTTTTCACGCTTGCCATTCGGTAATGGAATATATTTACCGGGTTTTAAACGTAGAATGGCTGGCCCCATATCTTGCCAACGCTCCTTAGGCACATTATGCAGAACATATGGAATTTCCAATTCACATAAAGCTTCACGGACTAAACGCGTATAAGGGCTTGCCTCAAAGCTCCACAACTCTAATAGGTGTTCGGGTGCTGCTCGATCAATAATTTTCTTATTGATCCATACACCACGTGCCGCATTTGCAACTGAAGCCAAAGTCGAAACATAAGGTAATTTAGGATAATGGCTGTATTTCTTAGGGGTCTGCCCCGTTTTACCATAATGTTTAAATAAATGATGAATAATATCTTGTGATTCATAAAGTTGATCACCTGTATTTTCATCAATTAAAAATGGAAATTGTCTTTTTCCACCTTTGCTCTTTACAATTTGTCGATATTTCTGACCGCCTTTAGGACATGGATAAATCTCCACATCTAAGTTCAATAAGGTCACTACTTCTCGAACTCGACGGCAGAATGGCGAACCTTCAAATTCATAAAGCTTTAAAGGTTTTGTTGGTTGTTGAGGAAAAGGCGTACCTGATACACCTCGCCCACCCTCAATGATACTCGCAACCACAGATTGTAAAACTTTAAATTGATGATTCACCATTTTCAGCATATCGCTAACCCTTTAGCAGTCGACTAATTTTTCTTTCGCAATCACAATTCCGTTATTATCTGCATAGATATAATCACCAGAACTGATTGTCACACCACCAAAATACAATGTGATATCAACTTCACCTATGCCTTTACGATTACTTTTTTGTGGAATTGCAGCCAATGCATGTACACCTAAATCAAGTTCAGCAATTGCATCTACATCACGCACACAACCATAGATCACAACACCATTCCAGTGATTTTTCACTGCTGATTCCGCAATCATGTCTCCCATCAATGCACAACGCATAGAAGCACCACCATCAACAACAAGTACCTTACCTGTTCCATCAGTTGCCAATAACTCTTTAACACGAGAATTATCTTCAAAGCACTTTACAGTCACAATTTGGCCACCAAAAGTTTTACGAGCTCCATAACTCTTGAAGAACTTCCCATCTAAGCATGGTGTTACGACTTGTAAATCTTTTTCAGGGTTGTCATCTAACAAATCACAAGTTACGAAAGATACTGTTGTCACTGAGCTTCTCCATTATCGAGTTTGTTGTATCATTAAATTATCAAACAGTTTAAATGCGGCAGTTTGTGTTTGGGCTGCAACCAGCATAGTATGCGCCAATTGCTCTGCGGTTACAGGCTTATATTTAAACGGCTTAGTCCATGCTTGTTCTACAAGCTTAAATGCAGTTTGTGCCATATCTTCTAGAAAACGCACATCGCTTCGTTTACCAATCAATAATGATGGCTGAAAAATTGATAATTTATAAAGAGATAAACTTCTGAGGTAATTTTCTAATTCACCTTTAACTTTATTATAGAAAATTGGTGAATTTGCACTCGCTCCCAAAGCACTAACGACCAATAAGTGAACATCTTTATCTTGAAGTAAATCAGCAAAATGAGCATTCATTTCATAGTCAATTGCATAGAATGCTTCTTTTGAACCTGCTTGTTTAATCGTGCTACCTAAACAGCTAAAAGCATGCGTATATGCATTCACGTCTTCATCATTTAATAACAAAAAATCTTCTAAGACAAACTGAGTAACTTTATTATAAGTATCTAATGCATCAGACTTTTTACGCACCACAGCAGTTATCGCACTGAATTCTTCAGACTGTTGCAATTGCTCTATTAAAGCTTGTCCAACCAACCCTGTAGCACCTATTACAATCGCTTTTTTATCACCTGTTTTCATTTTTATTTCATCCAAGTTATAACTAGGCTTAATGTAACGTTTTCTTGCAACATAATCACCTGTTAAATGCACTTAAAAACATTACAAGGCTTGACTTCGATGCTTAGTTTCATCAAAATATGGCACTTGTTTACGGGCTGGTGAATGTTGCCAATATTTTTGGTTTTAACTTCAGCCCGCCCAGACCAACTTATTTTCAAGGAGTGCACGAGTGGCAAACTCTGCTCAAGCTAAAAAACGTGCTCGTCAAAACGTTAAAGCACGTAAACACAACGCAAGCTTGCGTTCTATGGTTCGTACTTACCTTAAACGTACAGTAAATGCGATCGCTGCTGGTGATTATGCTGCTGCTTCAGAAGCTTACAAAACAGCTGTACCTGTAATCGACCGTATGGCTGATAAAGGTATCATCCACAAAAATAAAGCTGCTCGTCATAAGAGCCGCTTAAATGCTCAAGTTAAAGCGTTAGCTAACTAATTTGAAGCAAATAAAAAAGCCCGATTTTCGGGCTTTTTTATTGTCTACAGTTTTTCGTATTACAAAAATTAGAAAGAGGTAAATTGATTACCTCCTCCCTTTTGAGTTTTATGGATTAACTGTTAATACTTTAGAAGATAACGCCAAGTTCTTAGTCGTTAAACCTGAAAGTATTAAGCTATTATTCACAGATGGTATCGTCCATTTTTGGTTCGTGCCAGCAGTGCATCTATAACGAATCAAACGCGCTCTATTATTGGTAAGATAACCACCTTCTAAATCAAAACATTGATTCGATTGCTTAATCGCTTGAGCACTTACATCTGTAACCCAAACTTGATTAGCTTGATTATTATCACAAGGCATTAAATTAATTACATTACCTGAGGTTGTTGCCAAACAATGATCAATGTATTGTTTACTGTGTATTTTCCCTAGAGCATCATAAACCCATTTTTCAGAGTCATCTCCAACACATCCAGTAGCACCACTAATAAATGCATTCAATTGCCCGCTTTCAAGTCTCTCAGCTTTCAAACAATTGGTTCGATTCATCAAACTCACTGCTGAGTCTAAATTAAAATCATTTTTTAATTCGAGTTTATCTAGGAATGTATAGAATGCATCCAAGGCATCAACATTCATATCTATTAGATCAGCTCGATACACATTCATCCAGCGGTTCAAACGATAAAGCTTCGTTTGCTGTTGCGTATAACGATTCATTTCAGTTTGCGCATCGGATGAAAGCTGGTTTTTAAATTTCTGGTAAGAATCAAATAACAACTTAGCATCTGTTGAAAGACTAACAACTGGTTTTGCTTTGTTCGCAACTAGCGCTTGTTCAAGCATTGGAAGCTCAATTTCTTTTAATGCAGAGTAACCAGCCTCCTCACCAATCTCAACAAATGGTGCAATCGGTGTATTATTCGCAGGAATGCTCATTGTAGAGAGTAATACTGCATTTTCATTGGCTTTTCGACAATACAAATTAACTTGTTGAGGTGCTTCACTTTGGGCAATATTGATATGGAACTTATTGGCATTACTATTGCTATTCATACGCTGAGGTGCAAGCGCAATATTTTGTGTAGTTGATGCGAACTGAACATTGAGCCAACAGTTTGCCGTAGTTGCATTAGTATTAACTTGAGGCAAATTAAATACATTCCCCCAATTCCCTTTAGCAGCAGGATAAATTAAACCAATCTGATTCACAGGATCATATCCACCTAGAATCGTATAAACAGGAACACCAAATAATCTTGGTTTTAAATAATTACCATCTGCGCTGTTGTACCAAACATTTCCAGAGTTCGGTACTTTTGGCTGAGCAACTTCCATTACTCGTGTGGTCGCGTTCCATTTTTTATAACCAGTTGGTGAGTTTTTATCCCATACATAGCGATCAAAAGCTGGCTGTATTTTTAAATAGGTACTATAACCTGTGTAGTGCGTATATTTAGAGATGTTACTTGCTGTTGCTCCACCAGACATTGCATCCCAACCATAAGCATATTTGTTTAAAAAGTTTGGAACACCGTTACTGCCATCACCTAAATTTGTTGCCGTCCAGTTTAGATTGCCTCGCATTTTATTTCTAAATGCAATATATCCCCAGCCACTATCTGCATGATGTGCAGCCCAAAACATATTATTACCAACTGAACCAGGATAGTGCCCTAACCCATAGTGATGACCAATCTCATGGCTAAATTCATTACCTATAGAATCAATCAAAGTTAGCATACCATTGCCACCGCTCAATCCGTGCGAAGCCTCTCCATTGCTGTATTTACCGCGAGCATGATGTGTAACTACACTTTGAGTAAGTTGTGGCTGTTCTTGACTTGCCATTGAAGCACTTGTAATTCCCCAATTGGCTAGGTTTATACCCACACCAAAAGTTGATTTAGCCGTATTTTCTCGCATGTCACCACTATAAACATCGCCAGTAGTTGCACTCACAGTGTCGTAAATGACACCACTTGCGACCATTACTTTTTCTAATTTTAAATCATCATATTTTGTGACAATCATTCGCGCAGCTGGAATCGTCTGAAAATAATCTGTTCCCGCTTTTGCTGGTTCTAACAGCATATAGTGACCATTTGATTTAGGCGGATCTGTCAATAAACCTAATCGAATATTTTGCAACACTAATTCACCTGGAGCAGCAAAATCAATATCATTCTCAGCCAAATCACCTATACGATTATTTAATGGATCAATAACTCGAATATGTAAACCCGCCTTAACCTCACCCCAATTCAAAGGTGCACTCCAAGCGCGCTTTGAATAGCTTACAGGTGGCCGACCATCACTATTTGATTGATCAGATGCAGCCAAACGCGATGGCTCCTCTAACTCAACGGTTCTGAGTAATTGATTGCCCTGATAAATCTCAGCCTTTAAGGTCTTTACATCCCCCATCTCAGCCAAAGGTGTAACTAACAATAAAGCCTCTTTATCCGTTGTTAAACGTGGCATGTAATCTTTTTCATTATTCTTAGGATTGACTACATGACTTTGACCGAATTGAATCATCGCAGCAAAGCTACCATTCAAATCATTTCTTAATGAGCGTGGCTGTCCTAATTTATCGTAATCATAAAAGCCCAGAACATTATCATCGATTACATCCTTTGTTGGCTCTGGATATTTCTCAGCTACAGGTGGAGCAGGATTTTCTGTACTGCCTGTCCCTATCGTATTATCTCCTGAAGATTCCGAACCACCACTATTACCACCTCCACCACAACCAGTAAGCATAATAGTGAAAATACATACAGATAAATGTTTGAGTTGCAATTGCATCACATTTCCCCAAAAAAATTACAATGAATTATCAGTAATGATAAATTATGATTACTAGTTAAAGTTAATAAAAATCATATATTTATAATAATATCACCTTTAATTTAAAGATGAAAAAATATATTCAGAATATAATAAAATATCTAAAATAAAATGAATGACTAAAATTAATTTAAACCCAATTGTTCTTTTAATTATCTTTAAAATCTTTAATTAATAGTTCTTGTTTTTGCCCACGCCAAATCCATTTCAATTTACTATTAGCAAAATCCTCACCTTCAAACCAAACAAATAATCCCTCCATCATATCTGGCCAATCCGCTTTATCAATTTGGTTTTTGCCAGAAATCACTGCAACTATCGCCGCCAAAATCGTATCGTGACTGACAGCTAAACTTAATCCTTTTTGTTGTGACGGATGCGTGTGATATAGCAATTCGATCACATCAAAAACACCTGTAATCGGATGCTTCATTCCCGGTAAGGCATTATTCACAAAACTATTAATAAAACCCAGTGCACCTTGTTTACGAAAATAAGGCGCAGCTTGTTGAATATCCAATACAAAGCTTCCTGGTTCAACCAACAAACGTTGCTCAACTATTTCAATCGTATGTGTATTTGAAGCTTTATGTGCATCATCAGCCCCTTCAATCATTAAAGCGGCTGTATCGACACAACGCTGAATTGGACTAGAAATACAATGATGGATGGCGCGATCCGTATTTTGTATTAAATACTGCCCCCATGCATAAGCAAGATCTCGACCTTGCTCTGTAAGCTGAAGATCATAACCAGCAAAACCCTGCCCATTCACCAATTCACGTAAAGAGTGGCGTGTAAATAAAGTGACTGGTGTTGAAGCATCAGGCAACAAGTCGACTGCTTCAAACATACTTTTGGGCAAGAGATGTAACGCCATAATATTTATAAATGATGAAAATTTATTTCACTATACCATGCGCGAAATAACTCTCAATCTAAAATACCCGAATGCGTTAAAGCATCATAAGCAAGATCTTTGCAATATTGATCTTTAAATGCGATAAAACCACCATTAAGTACGGTATCTCTTTGATTGTATAGAAATGGTTTACCCTCTAAAGTCAATAAACCGCCACCAATACTTTCTAACAATGCTTGACCTGAACTTGTATCCCACTCAGAAGTTGGATGGAAACGTGGATAAATATCAATTTCGCCTTCTAACATCATACAGAACTTATAAGCACTGCCCGCTTCGCGGCGAGTTACATCTCTCGATTTTAAAATCGGATCGATGAAATTTTGATATTTAGGGTTTTTACTATTATGACTTAAGCCAATTTGGATCGGCGTATTAACCGAATGCTCTTCAACCTGATATTGAAACCATTGTTGTTGACTAAAACTATATTTATAAGGGCGATGTGAAGTGTAGCCAATATACATCACTTGCTCACACGGCACTGCGATGATTGCAAATGTAGTCAAATGCCCATCAATTAAACTTAAATTAATTGTAAATTCATCACGCTCATGAATAAATTCTTTCGTCCCGTCTAATGGATCAAGCATCCAACATTGGAGCCATGCCTTTCGAGCTGAATAATCACTTTCTTCAGAGAGTACGGGTAAGTTTGGTGTCACTTCAGCTAAATGCTTCAATAAAAAACGATTCACTTTCAAATCCGCTTGTGTTACTGGTGAATCATCACTTTTTTCCTGAATATTAAATTCACAACCTGCACAATAACTTTGGTATTCTTCCAACAATATTTGACTTGCCTGCGCCATAATCGGAACAAGTTGAGAAATTAACGGATCTTGTGGCGCAAGCGTTTTTAAAAACATAGACCAACCTTATGTCATATTCAGATTTACAGCAGCAGCCGATTGCCATGTTCGACATGGATGGCACATTACTCGATTTAGCCTTTGATGATTTTATTTGGAATCATTGTTTGCCCGAACGACATGCTCAAGTCCACCAATGCAGTCTTGAACAAAGCCAGCAGACACTATTTCAATTCTACCAACAGCATAAGCATACACTATCTTGGTATTCTTCGGCGTACTGGACTGCTAAAGTTGGGATTGATGTACTGCAACTTCAATATGAACATCGTGAGAAAATTGCTGCACGCGCTGGCTGCCATCAACTGCTAGAACAACTCAAAGCGAAAGGTTATCGCTGCTGGTTATTGACCAATGCAGATCGAGCTGGACTGCAATTGAAACTTGAAAATGTCGAACTCAGTCCTTACTTTGAAGTTATGATCAGTAGTGAAGAATTGGGATATGCCAAAGAAGATGTTGGATTTTGGCAAAAGCTTCAACAGCTTCACCCTTTTGATCCAGTGAAAGCTGTATTTATTGATGATACCGTTGCTGTCTTAAAAGGTGCTGAAGCTTTTGGTATTTCTCAACTTGTAAGCATTCTACAACCATCAAGTAGTAAACCAAGTAGAAGCGCAAACGAACTCCCATATCCTGCACTCAATCATCTAACTGAATTATTTGACTATCTTGAGTCCAACAATCTCGAGACCAACCTACAGGTAACAGATGCCAAAACAGCATGAACCAGACAGCATGGAAAGCATGCGTATTGATAAGTGGCTTTGGGCGGCTCGTTTCTTTAAAACACGCTCCATTGCCAAAGCTGCGATCGAAGGCGGTAAAGTCCACCATCACAATGATCGAGTTAAAGTCTCTAAAGAAGTTCGAATAGGAATGGAACTGACCATCCAGCAAGGCTTCGAAAAAAAGACCGTAGTGATTAAAGCACTATCTGCCGTTCGTGGTGGCGCTCCTATTGCTCAACAACTCTATGAAGAAACACAAGAAAGTATTGCGCGTAGAGAGTTGCATGCATCACAGCGAAAAATGCATAATCTAGCTCGACCAGATCATCGACCAAGTAAAAAAGATCGTCGTGATATCAATCGTTTTAAGCAGGAAAATGTACAATCATGGTCTTATCATGATGAGTGAATTTCCCTACTTTCAGGTGCGTCATTTTGTGTCGCAAAGACACAGATCAGATGTAGAATAAACAACTAGAATCTGCCACTATACCCGAGTCCCAACAAGTTGAGATTCAATACATCCACTTGGGTTAGTCGTTAAGAATATAAAGTTTTGAGGTTTTGAGATGGATGATAATAAAAGCAAAGCGTTACAAGCTGCGTTAAGCCAAATTGAGAAGCAATTTGGTAAAAATACAGTGATGCGCTTGGGCGATAACACTGTACAAGCAGTTGAAGCTGTTTCTACAGGTTCATTAACACTAGATATCGCATTAGGGATTGGCGGATTACCTAAAGGCCGTATCATCGAAATTTACGGTCCTGAATCATCAGGTAAAACGACCATGACATTACAAGCGATTGCTCAATGTCAGAAAAATGGCGGTACATGTGCATTTATTGATGCAGAACATGCATTAGACCCGGAATATGCACGTAAGTTAGGTGTAGATATTGATAACCTCTTGGTTTCACAACCTGACCATGGTGAACAAGCGCTCGAAATCGCAGATATGCTGGTACGTTCTGGCGCAATTGACCTCATCGTTGTCGACTCTGTTGCTGCATTAACCCCTAAAGCCGAAATTGAAGGCGAAATGGGTGATTCACACATGGGCTTACAAGCACGTTTAATGAGTCAGGCATTACGTAAAATTACCGGTAATGCAAAACGCTCTAACTGTATGGTGATCTTCATTAACCAAATCCGTATGAAGATTGGTGTGATGTTTGGTAGCCCAGAAACCACGACTGGTGGTAACGCACTTAAATTCTATGCATCTGTACGTTTAGATATCCGTCGTATCGGTCAAGTAAAAGAAGGCGATGAAATTACAGGTAACGAAACACGCGTTAAAGTTGTAAAAAACAAAATGGCGCCTCCTTTCAAAGAAGCTGTATTCCAAATCATGTACGGTAGAGGGACTAATCAGTTAGGTGAATTGGTTGACCTCGCAGTTCAACAAGATATCGTCCAAAAAGCTGGCGCATGGTATTCATACCAAGGTAATAAGATTGGACAAGGTAAAAATAATGTAATTCGTCATTTTGAAGAAAACCCTCAAATGGCTCAAGAAATTGAGAAGCTGATTCGAGAACAACTTCTGACTAAAAACAAGCCAGCCGAAAATACAGATATTGAAGAAGAACCAGACTTTTTAGAAAGCTAAGCTGAAACGCCCTTCGGGGCGTTTTTCTTTCATGAGGAAATAAAACGTGTTTAATACTGAAAAATCAGAAAAACCCAAAACGCTTACAGGTACAAGACTACGCTCTTACGCCTTTGCACTTCTGACACGCCGTGATTATTCCCAAGCCGAACTGAGCAATAAACTCAATCAATATGCAATCAATCCTGATGAGGTTGCAGAGTTAGTTGCAGAATTAGCACAGCAAAACTATCAAAGCGATCAAAGAGTCGCAGAACTTACCCTAGCAAGCCAATTGAGAAAAGGTAAAGGGCTACAGCGCATCAAACAGGCTTTAAAAGCGAAAGAATTAGATGAAGAACTGATTACAGAAGAATTAAAAGAAGTCGATTGGTCAGAGCAAGCGTATCAGCTTAAAATTAAAAAATTTGGTATAGATGTCGCAAAAGATCCAAAAATCAAAGCTAAGCAAATTCGCTTCTTGCAATATAGAGGATTTAGTATGGATGCGATAATGAAAGCGATTGCTCGAACGAGCGAAGAAGAATAGCTGGTGGCAACCCTACCAGCAAGACTTCGGCACATTATAGTTCTACTACCGTTGCTACCTTCCGGTCCTGGCGGGGTTCATAGAGTACAATTGCGAAGCTACCAGCAGGGCTACCATTGCCTGACAAAGTATAGAGATTTTTAAACCACTTGCAAGTCTTGTAACTGTTTTTAATTAAGTTTTCTATTCAACTGTCTAATTCATCACCAAAATTTCGTTTTTTTCATTACAACCAATTAAGCATGCATAAATTATAAACAACAAAAACTAAATCTCTTCAAAAGTGCTTGAAGATTGTAAATGCTTATTGCATTTAAATGAGTTGCTGTTTTAATGACTAAAGTAAAATACATATCAACATGCCACAAGCTCAAAAGCTTGCTTGTATCACTTATTTTTCAACATTACGGATGAGTTTTCATGCTAAAAAAGCATTCTGTACTTTTCATTGCTCTGCTTAGCAGTGCGCATTTGTATGCCAATGTTCCTATTGAGTCGAGAGCTTTAAGCCAACAAATTGCTGACAATACAAATGCTTCGCCTGTTGCGACGAATTTAAATTGGGATTTAATTCAAAAGAACCAAAAACTTGAAGAAGAAGTCCGAAAGTTGCGTGGTCAGCTTGAAGAGCATGAAAATGCAATTGACCAACTCAAAAAAGAGCTAGCAAATCGTTATACTGATTTAGATCAACGCTTAGAGTTGCTATCACAAAAAATCGATCCACCGGAAGAAAATACTGATCCAGAAAATGCTTCTAGTGAACCAACAACAAATACCACAAATCAGGTCGCTCCAGTAGCAAATACACAGCAGACAGCGCCAATCACACCAACACCTGTGCAAACACCAGTTGTTCAACCACAAGCAAACAATAGCGTAAATAACCAAATAGAGCTCGAAAAAGCTGCTTATACAGTTGCTTTAGATGCATACAAACAAGGCGGTGCTAAAAATGCGATCCAGCCTATGCAGAACTTCATCAAAAACCATCCCAATGGAATATATGTCGGGAATGCATATTTTTGGCTAGCAGAATTTTATTTAGCTGTAGAGCCTGTTGACTATAAAGCAGCTAAACAAAACTACAATATCGTTGCCACACGCTATCCAAACTCTGCCAAAGCACCACGGGCTGTTTATCAACTTTATAGTATCGCTAAAGAAGTCGATAAAAATGCAGCTTTAGCTGGTCAATATCGCACAAAGTTACTCACTCAATACCCACAATCTGAAGAAGCAAAGTTTATTCAGAAAAAATAAAAAAAGATCAAAAAAAGCCAGTTCAAATTGAACTGGCTTTTTTTATACCTAGATTAAACTTATTTAATCTTTGCATGTGATTTTAAGTATTCAGTGTAATCTTCTAATATCTGCTGACCGCGGAACTGTTGATATAGTTTTGTCAACTCAGTCAATTGTTCTTGTGGTAGCTCACTAGCAACATTCGCATTCACATTTGATACAGCTACGATAACCAATTCATTTGGTAATTTCGCAGTAGTTGCTGACCACATCCCTTGTTTCGTCGGAGCTGGAATACTGAAAGCCGCTCGTTCAATTTCACGTTTTAAACCTTGAGAACGAACAAATACGCCTGCATTTTCAAAAGTCACATTAGACTTAGCAACAACTTGCGCTGCTGGCTGTGTTTTAAAGTCTGCCAAAATTGTAGACATCTTCGCTTTCGCAGCTTTATATGCTTTATCTTCAATAACTTTAGCTTTAACTTCAGCTGTCGCTTGAGCTAACGGCTTAATACCTGCTGGATGATAATCACGAACTTTGATCCAGATCGTATCACCATTAGCTAATTGAATATTTGATGACGCATTACGATCACCATTCTTCACATCATCACTAAAGATTTTAGCTTTAACATTTAAATCACTTAAATAAGGATTTTGCGTTGTCAAAGTTACACCTTTTGCTGATTCAACGCGTGCAGCTTTTACTTCTTGCACTACAGCATCGAGTGAATCGCCACCGACAACCATTTCATTTAAGTTATTGACAGTATCGCTGAATAAATTAGCTGATTTTGTTTTTTCAACTTCAGCTGTCAAACGCGCTTTTTCAGCTTCAAATGAAGGAATAGTCACTGTCTGTGTGTTTGCTTCGATAATGTGATAGCCATACTGAGTTTTCACAGGCTTTGAAACTTGACCATTTTTCAAAGCATTCACAGCATTATCAAAATCAGTAGAGAAAATACCAGGTGCATAAGCATCAACCAAACCACCCTGATCTTTCGAACTAGGATCTTCAGAGAATTGAGCTGCAGCTTGAGCAAACGTCATGCCAGCTTGAATTTTCGCATAAACATCATTCGCAAGTTTTTGTGCTGCGGCAGCATCACGAGTATCCGTCGTAATTAAAATATGCTTCACTTCACGCTTAGCATCTTTCTGCTGTTTTTCAACAAAAGCTTGATAGGCTTGCTTTAAATCAGCATCAGTTACAGCTAAGTTTGTTTGTGGCAACAATGAAGGTGTTAAAACAACATAATCAACATCGACTGCTGCAACTTGCTTAAACTCACCTTTATGCTTGTTGTAGTAATCTGTGATTTCCTGATTAGACGCAGTTAAACCTTTTTTATATTCATCCAGTTTGATGCTTGCTAGATGCAAAGTACGTTGCTCAGTTTGCAAGTTAGCCAATTGTTGTAAATCAGACTTACTTACTAATGCATAGTCCATCAACGTTGATGAAATCATTTTCAATGCATGGTCTTGACGTAAGCTTGCAAGCAAACTTTGATTGGTCATGCCTACTGAACGTAAATAGTTTCCATAAAGTTGCTCAGAGAACTTCCCGTTTTCTTGGAAACTTGGTTGTTGAGCCAACATTTGTTCAAGTTGAGCATCGCTTAATGAAATACCTAACTTTTCAGCTTGCTGTTGCAATAAGGCACGCGTCACAAGCGCATCTAAAGCTTTGTCTTGAATAACTGGTAGATTTAAAAGTGACTCATCACCTTTAACCATAGATAAATACTGATCTTTATAAT
Source organism: Acinetobacter sp. YQ_14 (assembly GCF_043102985.1). Classification (NCBI taxonomy): domain Bacteria; kingdom Pseudomonadati; phylum Pseudomonadota; class Gammaproteobacteria; order Moraxellales; family Moraxellaceae; genus Acinetobacter; species Acinetobacter sp. YQ_14. The sequence goes on from NZ_JBICJJ010000020.1 coordinate 35,537, forward strand.
TCTTGGTTGCACTTTCTAATTCTTTATTAGAAATATCTTGACCGTTGACAGATTTCGCAACATCTGCCTTATTGCTACCACTAAAATATCCCTCAATACCTACAAGCGCTAAAGGAGTCAAAAACAAAACTAAAAGGACTTTGCCAAGCCAACCCTTAATGAGTGTACGAAAAGATTCCATAAGAATTCCAATATTTTATTTCGGAGCAATTTTAACTGAAAAATAAAAGCGAATGAATGCAGAATAAGGATCAAACTCACTTTTTCATTAATTAAATAAAAAACGCACCCGAAATGGTGCGTTTATTGATTTAAAAAGATTACGCAACTGAATCTTTTAAACCCTTACCTGGTTTGAAACTAGGTACTTTGCTTGCTTTAATTTGAAGCTCTTCACCAGTTTTTGGATTACGACCAGTACGTGCAGCACGTTCTTTAACGCTAAAAGTACCAAAACCAACTAAAGTAACCGTATCACCCTTTTTAAGTGCTTCAGTGATTGACGCAATCGTTGCATCGAGTGCCTTACCAGCATCCGATTTAGATACTCCCCCTTTTTCAGCAATCGCATCAATTAATTCTGATTTATTCATGATAAAAAATATCCTCTTAATATCGTTTGTTAAGATCCAAGGCTATAGTTTAAAAGGCCATGACGCCTTTATAGCAATGCTTTAGGGGAGAACGCAATACTAGAAAGGCCTTTTAGCAAAAATAAATACTGAAATACGACATAAACGGACGAGTGCCAACGATTTTTTTACTTTTTATTCAATTTGGCTTTTAACTGGTTATTTTCTTCAATTAAAGCGTCCACTTTAATGTGAAGTTGCACTAAAAGTTGCTCAATATGTTGAAGATCCTTTGGTGTCACTAAACCAATGCGATTTAAAGAGTGATTTACACCAGTATCTAAAATCTTTTCAACTTTATCTTTGGTATCTGTAACAGACTCTTTGGCTTTCTCAGTGACCTTACCAACTGTGTTATCCGCAAAATCAACTGTTTTTGATTCTAACTCTTCGCCGACCTTGACCAATGAGTCGAATAATTTATTTCCTTCCTCTTCAGCGCGAGAAAAAGCACCTAAACCAGCTAACCAAATTTGTTGTGTATACTTCTTGAAATCAAGTGCAGATTTTTTAGAACTCTTTGATTTTGTCTTAGTTTTCACCTCAGTTTCTTCACTCGAATTTTCTATATTTGAGTTATCCATAGAACCATGCTCCTAAGCACTTTACAAACAGTATGTCGTATTTAACCATAAAAATGTTTTTATAATATCAAAGTTAAGACTTGATCGTTTTAAAAAACTGTTCTACAAAGCAACAAAGTCATGTAAATTATTTTTAATAATTGAGTAAGGATGCTCAAGTTTACAGATTTGTGGTTTTATTGTTTGATTGGTAAGGAAAAAGAGACTTATGAGTTATACGCAACAAAGAAACAAGCACCCTCATTTGTTGCTAAACATTGTCATCATTGTTTTAGAGACTTTTTTCTCATTCATCCTAACCCATGATGCCGCTTTACGTTTGCAAGCAAAAAAATTTATTGAGCAAAAAATTACAATTCGCATCAATAGCTATATCCCTTTCTTTGATTTTTATATCCAATTTACTGACAAAGGCTTGTTGTTTGATATGAAAGCTTTGGATAGAAAAATTGATTTAGAGGTGAATAGCACACTGATTGATTTAGTTAAAATATTTGTATTTAACAATCAACGCAGCATCACCAATATGCGTATTTTGGGTGATTCAACCTTATCTGAAGAGTTTTTAGACTTCATTCCTCATCTAACATTAACCAGTATCTTCGCAAATTGGAGACAATGGTTTAATGCTTTTAATGACGAAGCAGAAGCAGTTGCATCTCAACAACGCATCGCACCGCTCTTGGATAAAATTGACCAACAACGTTCTGAAATCAATACTTTACTCGTTGAAGTAAAACAGTATCAAAATCGTATCCATCGCATACAGAAACGTCAGCGTTTCATCAATATTTGCTTTGCTTTATTGAGCTTTATTTTTATTGGTTTTTTTGTTTATAATATGTGGATACAATAATTACAGTATATTTCACTTTTCACATTGATATTCGCAATTAAAAAACTTGACTATTTTAGTCGGAATTCATAAAATTTAGACATCTAGTCTAACCATGTGTATCGAATCATGCGCCTTACAACTCGCGGTCGTTACGCAGTGACTGCTCTACTTGATTTAGCTTTGCAGCCAACTGAACAAACGATCACGCTTGCGGAAATAGCAGCACGCCAATCCATCTCAGTCGCTTATTTAGAACAGTTATTCGCGAAACTTAAGCGTCATGGGTTAGTTTCAAGCGTTCGTGGTGCTAACGGTGGATATCATCTTGCACGCAATGCCACTGAAATCACTGTGCTAGAAATTATCGAAGCTGTAAATGAAACTGTCGATGCGACGCGTTGTGACCATAAAGGCAACTGTCAAAATGGTGCAATGTGCTTAACGCATGACTTATGGCAAGAACTCTCCCACCATATTGCCGATTATCTCGCAAAAATCTCCCTTGCTGATCTGATTGCTCGTGACAACGTTCAAACAGTTGCACTACGCCAAAATTCAGTAAGTTTAGATTCAGCCCTTCTATCGGTTACAGGTATTTGACATGAAACGTCCAATTTATCTTGATTATGCAGCAACTACGCCAGTACTTCCTGAAGTTGCAGAGCGTATGATGGAATGCTTAACTTTCGAAGGTACATTTGGTAATCCAGCATCACGTTCACATGCGTATGGTTGGCAAGCTGAAGAGAAAGTTGAGTATGCTCGTGAACAAGTAGCAAACTTAATCAAAGCTGATCCGCGTGAAATCGTGTGGACTTCTGGCGCTACTGAATCTGACAACTTGGCGTTGAAAGGTATTGCTCAGTTCTATGGTTCAAAAGGCAAACACATCATTACAAGTAAAATCGAACACAAAGCTGTGTTGGATCCTTGCCGTGAACTTGAAGAACAAGGTTTTGAAATTACATATTTAGAGCCAGAACCACGTACAGGTTTAATTACACCTGAAATGGTTCAAGCTGCTTTGCGTCCAGATACGATTCTTGTATCACTCATGATGGTGAACAACGAAATCGGTACAGTGACTGATGTTGCTGCAATTGGCGAACTCACTCGTGCAAATAAAACATTCTTGCATGTAGATGCTGCACAAGCGGCGGGTAAAGTTGAAATTGATCTTTCAACAATGAAAATTGATTTGATGAGTTTTTCAGGTCATAAAATTTATGGCCCTAAAGGGATTGGTGCACTTTACGTTCGCCGTAGCCCTCGTGTTCGTTTAAAAGCTCAAATGCACGGTGGTGGTCATGAACGTGGTATGCGTTCTGGCACTCTAGCGACACATCAAATCGTTGGCATGGGTGAGGCTTTTGAAATTGCTGGCAAAACTATGCAAGCAGAACAAGAACGTCTTCGCCTCTTACGCGACAAGCTTTGGAATGGTTTCCAAGATCTTGAGCAAGTGTTCTTGAATGGTCACCCTACTCAAAACGTTGCAAACTATCTCAATGTCAGCTTCAACTTCGTTGAAGGTGAATCATTGATGATGGCACTAAAAGACCTTGCCGTTTCAAGCGGTTCAGCATGTACTTCTGCAACTTTAGAACCATCATATGTGTTACGTGCTTTAGGTTTATCTGATGAGCTAGCACACAGCTCGATCCGTTTCAGTTTTGGTAAATATACGACTGAAGCAGATATTGACCATGTGTTAACACTTACCAAAGCTGCTGTTGAGAAACTTCGTGAACTTTCTCCGCTTTGGGATATGTATAAAGAAGGTATTGACCTTTCAACAGTTGAATGGGCTGAACACTAAATTCATTGTAGTTTTAATTAACTCTTCATTGAAAATAGTGTTTTAACCCTCATATTTAATATTAGGCTGACCCCGAGGTTTGGAGAAGCGACATGGCTTATAGCGAAAAGGTAATTGATCATTACGAAAACCCTCGTAATGTAGGTATTTTGGATAAAAATGCAGAAAACGTTGGTACAGGTATGGTCGGTGCACCAGCTTGTGGTGATGTGATGCGTTTACAAATTCAAGTCGATGACAATGGCGTAATTGAAGAAGCTCGCTTCAAAACTTATGGCTGTGGTTCTGCGATTGCATCAAGTTCTCTTGTAACTGAATGGTTAAAAGGTAAGACACTTGATGAAGCTCAAGCAATCAAAAACATTGATATTGCAACTGAGCTTGCGCTTCCTCCAGTAAAAGTACACTGCTCTGTATTGGCTGAAGATGCGATTAAAGCTGCGATCGAAGACTATCGTGGTAAAAAAGCAAAAGCTTAATTGATTACCGAACAAAATTGGAGTTTTCATGATCAATTTAACTGAAAATGCTGCGACTCACATCAGCAATTACCTACAAAACCGAGGTAAGGGTGAAGGCATTCGTGTTGGTGTGAAAACTTCGGGTTGTTCTGGATTGGCTTACGTACTTGAGTTTGTCGATGATGTCGACACACATGATCAAATGTTTGAACAATTCGGTGTTAAAGTTTTCGTTGATCCAAAAAGCCTAGTTTATCTCGATGGTTTAGAGATGGACTATGTTAAAAACGGTCTCAATGAAGGTTTTGAATTTAACAACCCAAATCAAAAAGGTGAATGTGGTTGTGGTGAATCATTTACTGTTTAATCCACTCCCACCCTCTTTCTTTTCGTCAAAACAGTGTGTTCCGCACTGTTTTAACGTATTTATCAATAGCGGAATTCATCTCCCATGAATCATTTTGAGTTGTTCCAATTACCCGAAGCACTCGATATAGATTTAGCAGCTTTAAAAAAACAATTTTTAAGTTTGCAACAGCAATATCACCCTGACAAAGCAACTGACAAAGATCAAGCACTGATTAAGTCAAGCGAAATCAACCAAGCCTTCAAAGTGCTTTCACAAGTTGACAGCCGTGCTGCATATTTACTTGGTTTAAAGAAACAAGACCACCATCTTGACCAATCCATTAGCGATTTTGAGTTCTTACAATCTGCACTTGAAATGCGTGAACAATTGGATGAAGCAACATCTTCAGCACAATTGCACACATTAAAAGTTGAAGTGCAACAATGGATTGATGGTCTAGTACGTGAGTTTAAAATTGATTTTGCGGACGAAGATTGGGCTGAAGCACGTGATACTGTTCGTAAACTGCGTTTTTTCCAACGTGTTATGAATGATATTGATAAGGCTGAAGATCGCATACTAGATGAAGAAGAAAGCTTCGATCTAGATGATGATTTTTAATCCGCTATTACCAATTATTTTCAAGGGATACCTCACGCATGGCACTTTTGCAAATTGCTGAACCTGGTCAATCGACTGCCCCGCACGAACATCGTATTGCGATTGGCATTGACTTAGGAACAACCCACTCTTTAGTGGCGACAGTGCTATCGGGAAAACCGAAAGTTCTACAAGATGACAAAGATCGCGTTTTATTGCCATCTATTGTTCACTATGCAAAGGATTCAACAACGTTTGGCTATGAGGCCAAACCGTTTATGATGACTGACCCAAAAAATACTGTCGTTTCTGTAAAACGCTTTATGGGTCGTTCACAAGCAGATATTAAATTTCAACATCCGTATACACTTGTTGGCGCAGAAAATGAGATGCCAGCATTTGAAACTGCTGCTGGTCGTAAAACGCCTGTTGAAATTTCAGCTGAGATTTTAAAACAACTTAAAGATCGTGCTGAAGCAAGTTTAAACAATCCTGTAAATGGTGCAGTCATTACAGTTCCTGCTTACTTCGATGAAGCACAACGTCAAGCAACGCGTGATGCAGCTCAACTTGCTGGTTTAAACGTTTTACGCTTATTAAATGAACCTACAGCCGCTGCGGTTGCCTATGGTTTGGATCAAGAAACCAATCTAAGCACTGATCGCAACTATGTGATTTATGATTTAGGTGGCGGTACATTTGATGTATCTATCCTACGTTTTTCACAAGGTGTATTTGAGGTTTTAGCGACAGGTGGACACACTGCGTTAGGTGGCGATGACCTTGACCGTTTAATCGTAAAATGGGCAAAGAAACAGCTCAATATCGATACATTAAGTGATGAAGAATATGCTGTCTTTGTTGTTGCTGCCCGCCAAGCCAAAGAATATTTAACGGATCATGAATCTGCCGAGTTAAAACTATTGGATGACCGTCTTACTTTAGACCGTCCAACTTTTGAATCGATTATTCAAGTTGCTCTTGATAAGACAATCAGTGTTTGCAAACGCGTATTACGTGATGCAAAACTTGAACTTGATGAGATTGAGCATGTTGTTTTAGTGGGTGGTTCAACCCGTTCTTATGCCGTTCAAAAAGTAGTACGTGAACTATTCAAGCGTGAACCATTATGTACAATTAACCCAGATGAAGTTGTCGCGATTGGTGCCTCTATTACAGCAAATCAACTGATTGGCAATAGCCAAGACGGCTCATTATTGCTTGATGTTACCCCACTATCTCTTGGCTTAGAAACTATGGGTGGTTTAGTTGAACGCTTAATCTCTCGCAATACAGCAATTCCTGTTGCTCGCCGCCAAGAATTCACCACTTATCAAGATGGTCAAACAGCAATGCTAATCCATGTGGTACAAGGTGAACGTGATTTGGTTGAACACTGTCGCTCGTTGGGTCGCTTTGTATTGCACGGCATTCCACCAATGACAGCTGGTCAAGCACGCATCGAAGTGACATTCCAAGTTGATGCTGATGGGTTACTGACAGTATCTGCAAAAGAAACCACTTCTGGCGTGCAAGCACAGATTGATATCAAACCATCTTATGGTTTATCAACAGCTGATACTGAACGTTTATTAGTAGAAGGTTTCCAGCATGCAGAGGAAGATAAACATCTTCGTCATTTGCAAGAAACTAAAGTTGAAGCTCAACGCGAGTTAGAAGCCTTAGAGCAAGCATTAAAAGCTGATACGGATCTACTTTCTCAGCAACAAGCCCGAGATCTTATTTTAGCCGCAGAAGCATTGAAAGCTCGACTTAAAACTAATGAACTAGGGGCAATTGAACATGCTGTTCAGGAGCTTAAAGTTCATAGCGATGCTTTTGCAGCGCTTCGTATGAATCGACATATTGACCATGCCTTAAAAGGTACAAAACTTGAAGATTGGTCAAACTCAAATTAAAGGTATAGGTGATCAATATGCCACGTATTAAAGTTCTTCCTCATGCTCAAATTTGCCCTGAAGGTGCAGAATTTGAAGTCGAAAAGAATGCCAATTTATGCCAAAGCTTACTTAAGCAAGGTATTAAAATTGAACATGCTTGTGATATGTCTGCGGCATGTACGACCTGCCATGTGGTTGTTCGCAAAGGTTTTGACAGCCTAGATGAAATGAATGACGTAGAAGCTGATTTACTTGATCGTGCTTGGGGTTTAGAGCCTGACTCTCGCCTATCTTGCCAAGTTGAAATTGTTGATGAAGATTTAGAAATTGAAATTCCTAAATACACAATTAACCATGCTTCAGAAAACCACTAAGCCTATATTCGCTTAGTTATAAAAAAACTCCTCATACTTTGAGGAGTTTTTTTATTCAAAAATAAATCTGGATTATTGTCTAATCTCATCATCAAGCGTTAATTTTGGAATGCCCTGAGCATTAGTAATTTTTTGCTGAGTTTTAATACGCTGAATCATTTTCTCCAAAATTTCGACCAATTCTGGATATTCATAGTTCTGTACTTCTTCTAAGTTCAGCACTAAATGGAATCCTTTATATTCAAAGTCGAACCATTTTTGTGTATCTGACTTCTTACCAGTGAACTTCTCCATAACCTGCCAAGTTTTGACAGGACCTTGAATCCCTTTTAAATAAATCGGCACTTTAGGAACACAAAGAAATTCATTTTTAATAAGCTGATGCGTGTCATCAGCAATCAGAATTTCATCAACTTCTGCTGCTGATTGTAAGCGTGCAGCGAGATTCACATCACGCCCAACAATGGTATAAGCCATACGATGTGAAGCACCATAGTTTCCAACGTGACAATACCCTGTACTTACTCCCATACGGATATGTAATGCTGGATAACCCATCTTCTTCCAACGCTCACGTAAGAGCTTCATTTGCTGACGCATCGCAATCGCCATTTCTACACAAGATTTTGCATCTTGCTCAACACCTTGCGAGTTTGGATCACCAAAAAAGATCAGAATCGCATCACCCATGAACTTATCGACAGTCGCCTCATACTGCTTCGCTATCTCTGTCATATGACTAAGATAATCATTGAGTAAGAAAGCTAAATCGTCTGGGATTAATGTTTCTGAAAGTTCAGTGAAACCTTGAATATCTGAAAAGAAGATTGTTAATTTTTTACGCTTATATTCAATCTTTGCTTCAGCCTCACCACGCATAATCGACTGCCATAATTGCAGTGGTGCATATCGACTCAATTGATTTGCAAAAGCAATATAACGCGTCATTTGGTTATGATAATGCTGACGTTGCTGACCAAGAATATTGATACGACGATGCTGATAGTAGTTTCCAATCACAATAAACATCATCAAACCCAGTAAACTGACGACGGTCAGTTCTGGATTCGTTGGCTCAAAATATTCTTCTGCACCAAAAATGAAGAATGTACAGAAATAGAAAGTTAAAACACCGATTAGCCCAATCAAACAAGCAACAGGTAATGTGATTTTATTATTGAGACCAACGTAAAGTAATGCAAATAAGATTGTAAATGTTGGAACTAAACTTAAATGTAACCCAGCTAAAACGATTGCAACAATGACTGCTTCACAAGCAAAGAGAACATTTTTTTCTGTGTTTTTATCAAATTTGTACTGTAACCATTTTTCTAACTTTGGACAAAACAGAAAAAAAACAAATAATATAGGAAGGATGTAAAGTTGATGGTTAGCACTTGAAGAGGTAAATGTATAAATTACCAATATCAGCGACAGTATCGAATATCCCATCAGCCGATGAAAATATGCGAACTGTCTAGGTTCTTTATCAATCAACCTATCTAGTGGCACCCTTAGCTCCTTCCTTATTATAGAAGACTGTTTTTATTCTGTTGTCTAAATCAGTCCATACGCCAATCAAATGGCATATCGCCTTGACCACGTAGTGCAAGCATCAAAGTCTGGCGCATATGAGCAAGAACATCATTGCTATAAGGTACAGCTGGAGTTCCCCAAACTGGCTTCGGCCAAGCAACATCATTTTGGTAACGTACAACATGATGAAAATGAAGTTGAGGTACAACATTACCTAAAGCTGCAACATTCATCTTATCTGCACGGAACACTCGTGAAAGTTGGCTAGATAACCAGCTTGATTCACGCAAAAACTGCTCTTGATCTGCTTGGCTAAGTTCATATAACTCAGTGATTCCTGGTACACGCGGTACAAGAATCAACCAAGGAAATTGCATATCATTCATTAAACGACATGTTGAAAGCGGAAAGTCGCCTACAAAAAATGTATCTTGAGCAAGTTGTGGATGCAAACTAAACATATCTTTATAAATGATGCAGAATAATGATGATCAATACTATCACATCAGTTTTGATGTGAATATTATTAGTAACCTGTTTGATTACAAATAACAATGATTTTCCTCATTTATTACATATACATCAGACCAAAGGACTATTCATTGGCTAAAGACCACACATCTTGATCATTTAAGCAGCAAAAATATACTTTTCCACTAACTATGTAATTCAGTAAGAAGCTTATTCAGCAAATCAACAATAAATTGGATGCGTTTATCATACTCAGCCAATTGCACCATGACTTTTAAGCGCTGACCGCCCTCCATACGATAGTAGGTTGGATTCTTTTGCATGAGTTGAATAATGCTCATCGCTTGCACTGGGGTGTCTGGTGCAAATTCAATGTAGCCACCATTGCTATTGATATCAATTTTAGTGATGCCTAATTGCTCTGCTCGCAAACGAACTTGATGCACACTGAATAATTGCTTCACTGGTTGCGGAGGAATACCAAAGCGATCAATCAATTCCATACGAATATTATCAAGCTTCTCTTGTGTATCGGTATTACTAATACGCTTATAAAAGAGTAAACGCTGATGTACATCTCCCAAATAATCATCAGGAATCAGTGCTGGCATATGCAGGTTGATTTCAGCAGTAAGTGACAATGGAGCATCGAAATTTGGGGTTTTACCTTTTTGAATCGCTTTGGTGGCTTTTTCCAACATTTCCATATACAGGCTATAACCAATCGCTTGCATTGAACCACTTTGTTGTTCACCAAGTAGTTCACCTGCACCACGAATTTCCAAATCTTCGGTTGCCAGCATGAAACCTGCGCCCAAAGTCGAAGCACGTTGAATTGCATCTAAACGTTTTTCAGCATCACCTTTGAGATGTTTAATTGATGGAACTAATAAATAGGCATAGGCTTGGTGATGTGAACGTCCAACACGACCACGTAGTTGATGCAACTGTGCTAAACCAAGTTTGTCAGCCCGTTCAATTAAAATGGTATTGGCATTTGGAACATCAATTCCAGTTTCAATAATCGTCGAGCAGACCAAGACATTGTATTCTTTATGATAGAACTGTTGCATCACTTGCTCGAGTTCACGTTCACGCATCTGACCATGTGCAACTGCAACACGCGCTTCAGGCACAAGGTTGCGAATGTTTTCCGCTGCTCGCTCAATCGTATCGACTTCATTATGTAAGAAATACACCTGACCACCACGTAACAACTCACGCAGAATCGCCTCTTTCACAGAATCATCTGTATGCTCTTGTACAAATGTTTTTACTGCTAAGCGGCGTGCAGGCGGAGTCGCGATAATCGATAAATCACGCATTCCTGAGAATGCCATATTTAGCGTACGCGGAATCGGTGTAGCAGTAAGTGTGAGCATATCGACATCTGAACGTAGTGCTTTGATGCGTTCTTTATCTCGAACACCAAAACGATGTTCTTCATCAACAATCATCAAACCCAAATTTTTAAACTGAATGCTTTCTTGCAAAATCTTATGTGTTCCAATCACTATATCGACTTTGCCTTCTGCCAAATCTTCGATCGTTTTCAAATGGGTTTTATTGCTACCAAAACGAGAAAGCACTTCAATACGAACAGCAGTATCGGCAAAACGATCTTTGAAAGACTCATAATGCTGCTGAGCTAAAAGTGTGGTTGGAACAAGTACAGCGACTTGTTTGCCATTTTGCACCGCAACAAAGGCAGCGCGCATTGCTACTTCAGTTTTACCAAAGCCAACATCGCCACAGACCAAACGATCCATCGGTTTGGCAAGTTGCATGTCATGCAAGGTTGCTTCAATCGCATTGGCTTGATCCAGTGTTTCTTCATAGGCAAAACCACTGGAAAACTGCATATAACCAGTATGATCTAACTCAAATGCAAAACCAGGTTTAGATTGACGGCGAGCTTGAATATGCAACAGCTCCGCAGCAACATCATGAATTTGTTCAAGCGCTTTGCGTTTTGCTTTGCTCCACGTATCCGTACCTAGTTTATGTAATGGTGCAAGGTCTGGATCACCACCGCTGTATCGACTGATCAGATGTAAGTTGGTCACAGGCACATAAACTTTTGCACCATCGGCATAATCGAGCTGCAAAAATTCGTGATCTTGCTGATCAATTTCTAATGTAACCAGACCTGCATAACGCCCAACACCATGATCAATATGTACTACAGGCGCACCGATACTCAGCTCAGTTAAACTGCGAATTAAAAACTCTTCTGAAACTTCTTGTTGGCGTTTTCGGCGGCGTTGTACCACACGATGCTCATAAAGTTGGTTTTCAGAAATAACAGATAATTGACCTGTGAGCAGCAAACCACGATCTAAAGGTGCACTGGTAATCGCAACGTGTAATTGTTCTTTTTGGAATTGTGCAAAACTCTCTACATTCTGAATCTCCCCCAATACAGAACGTAGTGCATCTTTTAAGGTCTCACGACGACCAGCACTCTCGGCGACGAGTAAAACAGGATGCTTAGCTTGATCGATATAATGTTTGACTGCTTCAAAAGGTTGCTCTTTTTTGGGATCAACTGCTAATTTGGGTGGTTGTTCAGCAGCAAGATTCAACACACCTGATTTGACATCAAATGCGTCTGCAGAGGCTAAAATACGAGGAAATTGGTTGAGTGCCTGCAATACGTGATTCGGCATTAAAAATAAATCTTCTGGCGGAAGAATCGGTTGATCAATATTATGACGACGATCTTCATATCGACGCACAACTTCTTTCCAGAAATTAATCAGCTCATCTTCAATTTCATTATTTGTAATGACAACGCAATTCTTTGGTAGGTACGTCATAAGCGTACTTTGTGATTCCATCAATTTCTTATCGAAGAATAATGGTAGATAGAACTCTAAACCAGGGGTTGCAATCCCTTCTAGCACATCCTGATAAATTGGATTTTTCTTTGGATTGGCAGTTGGGAAGCTTTCAGCATAGCGATCTCGAAATGTAGAGCGTCCTTCTTTAAGTGGAAATTCTTTTGCAGGTAAAACAGTGAAGTTTTTTAGGGATTCCGTAGTACGTTGCGTTTCTGGATCAAAGAATTTTAAGCTCTCAATTTCATCATCAAACAAGTCGATACGAATCGGCTGGTCTTGTCCAGATGCATAGATGTCCATAATACTGCCACGAACTGCAAACTCACCATGATCATAAACCGTATCAACCAAGCGATAACCCGCTTGTACCAGTTGCTTTTTCTGTGTTTCTAAATCAAGCTTTTGACCGACTTTAATATCAAAGTGTTCGCCCACAACCCACGAATATGGTGCTACACGTTGCGCTAAAGTACTTGCAGCAATCAGCAAAATGCCCTTTTGTGGCATATTGGAAAGAAGTGCCAAACGCTCAGACACAATATCCTGATGTGGAGACAAACGGTCATAAGGCAAAATTTCCCAATCAGGAAAAATCGTTGGCTTGATGCCATAGAACTCAAGTTCACTTTCAAGTTGAGCAAGGTGCTGATTATTTCTTGCGACAATCACATATAAATTAGAATTCTGCGTAGCAATTTCTTTAAATAATAGTGCTGCTGATGATCCGAGTAATGAACCAATCCAGCGTTTTTCGCCCGCTTTGAATTGTTGTAAGTTTAATTGAGAGATTTCTTGTTGAAACATAGAGAAAATCATGCAATCTAAAAAGATAAGTACCCTATTTTAGCATGATGTTTTTTAGTTGAAGTAGAAAATCAGTTTCATTTAAAAGTTTTAAATATGCTTAGGCTATTTTATTTTTGCCACCTCTCTATTTAAGTAAACACCTTATCCTTTATTTAGTTATGACATTTACATACTTGAATTTCGCTATCAATAAAACAAATAGCAAGTAGAACAAAGCTATCGCTAATCAATCAAATACAATATAAAAAGCACCTCCATCAAATTATGCGAGGTGCTTTTATTAATCATTAGGATGCAAATTTTGCATTTGGAAAGAAACGTCCTTCAACAATGTCATAGCACCATTGGAAGATAAACGTATACACCAAAATACACATCGTTAAACCAAAATCTAAAATCAAAGCTTCAATGAACGACATATTCATCATATAAGCAATAATTGGAATGGTTGCGAGCATTAAACCGCCCTCAAACCCAATCGCATGAAGAATACGTATACGAATCGTTCTTTGCCATTGATATTTATGTTCTATTTTTTCGAAATAATGGTTAAAGATCATATTCCAGATGACCGAAATGACCGCCATGATTGCACCTAGAATACCTGTGACTTCTAATGGCATACTAAAAATTAAACTTAACGCAATTGCGATGATGACCAATAAAATCACTTCATAGCTAATCGCATGAACGAGTCTTCTTTTGGAAATCAACATTTTTAAACACTCTCTTGTTTGGATATTATGCATTTTATTTTTATAATTTTGATTAATCCAATCAGGTTCTTTCAGTTTTTTTGACAGATGAATATAAATCAAGAACAACTTCTCATGTTTCAAACCGTCATTGAAACAGGTTCATTCTCTGCTGCTGCACGTAAGCTAGGCAAAGTCCCCTCAGCAGTAAGTATGTCCATCGCCAATTTAGAAATTGACCTCGATCTAAACTTATTTGAGCGTGTTGGACGTGAACCAAAACCAACAGATGAAGCATGGGCTTTATATGAGAAAACACAGCAATTACTGATTGAAATGAATCAGTGGAAGCAACATGCTCATGCTTTAAGTACGGGTTTAGAATCTACACTTAATATTGTGGTGGTTTCTGAGTTACTGCATACCAATTGGACAGATTACATCACCCTACTTGAGCAACACTTCCCGAGTCTTGCGATTAATATCGTGTCTGCACCTCAAGAAGATGCTTTACAAATGTTGCTCGATCAGTCCGCACAACTCGCACTGATGTTTGAGAGAGAGCACTTGGACAGCCGCGAACAATTTGTTGAATTAAAACGAGAAGCTCTCGTTCCTGTTGTTTCAAATATTCATCCGCTTGCACAACTTCAAGAAGTTTCTTTTGAACAAATGATCCAAACTCGACAAATCGTAGTCGCGAGTCGTGATAATACAATTAAGCCAGAATTACTTTATTCTAAAGATTATTGGCGCACCGATAATCATCATTCTGCATGCATGATGATTGTCCGAAATTTGGGTTGGGGTGTTTTACCTTTAGAAATGTTTAATGAAAACCCTGAACTGAAAAAGAAATTAAAAATTTTGGAACTTTATGATTTCACGCCTAAGTTTGAATACTACGTCGATCTTGTTTGGAGTCGTGAAAGCGAACTTGGTGCAGCAGCAAGATTTCTGATTAAACATATCAGAACTCAACGTCAACAAACGAATAAATAAAAAGCATTCTATTGCATAAATAAATGCGGCAATGCCATGCTTTGATTTCACACAGTTTATGTTATAAAGAAGTTATCCGTAATTTTGTTTATTAAGAACGCTATATCAATGACTGAAACTGCATTACACCAATTAAAGAATCTAACAACTGTTGTAGCTGATAGTAGCGACCTAGAGGCGATTGAAAAATTTCGTCCACTAGATGCAACAACCAACCCCTCATTGATTACTACCGCAGCAGAACAGCCAGAAAGCAAACAGCTGATTGAAGACGCTTATACACAAGCAAAACAGGAAGGCTATCAAAATGATGCACTGATTGAACGTACCATTGATATTTTAACAGTCAAATTTGGCGTTGAAATTTTAAAACTAATTGATGGTCGAGTTTCAACAGAGGTTGATGCTTCTCTTTCTTATAATACTGAAGCAACGATTGCCAAAGCGCGTGAGCTTTCTAAACTCTACCGAGGCTATGGCATTGCTCAATCACGTATTTTGATCAAGATCGCGTCGACATGGGAAGGTATTCAGGCGGCGAAAGTCCTCGAAGCAGAAGGTATTCCTTGTAACCTCACTTTGTTATTTGGTTTACATCAGGCCCAAGCTTGTGCAGATGCGAAAATCACTCTGATTTCCCCATTTGTTGGTCGTATCTTAGATTGGTATAAAAAAGCTGAAGGTGTCGAGCAATATCCAATTGAAAAAGATCCAGGTGTACTGTCTGTTAAGCAGATCTATAATTATTACAAACAGCAAGGTATTCAAACTCAAGTGATGGGCGCAAGTTTCCGTAGTACGGCGCAAGTTCTAGGTTTAGCAGGTTGTGATTTATTGACAATTGCACCAAGCCTGTTGTCGCAACTGGAACAAGATCAAAAGCCTGTTAAAGCTCAGTTGTCAGTTGAAGTGGCGGAACAAGCAGAAAAAATCGAACGTCCAGCTCAAACCAAAGAAAGTTTCAAAGCTGAACTTGAACAAGATTTGATGGCATTCCAATTGCTACAAGGCGGAATCGATGGCTTTATCAAAGCACGTGATCAACTCAGTTTATTGCTACGCCAATCTTTTGGTATTGATGCTGAAATCAAAGCATAATTAGTCGAATTTTCACCTATAAAAACCGATTTTTGCTATATTAGCGAAAATCGGTTTTTTTAATGAGTTTAACGTGTTCGGCATAACAGATTTAACCACGTATATTATTGGTACAATCTTGATCGTGTTATTACCCGGACCTAACTCTATATATGTGATGTCAGTGGCATCACGTTACGGTATACGAACTGGTTATGCCGCTGCTTGTGGCGTATTCACAGGCGATTTTATTTTAATTATTTGTACTGTATTAGGTGCAGCTTCGCTATTAAAAGCATTTCCGATTTTATTTATCGTTTTAAAATTATCTGGTGCTTGTTACCTCGCATATTTAGGCTTTAAGTTATTGCAAAGTGCTTTTCAAACATGGAGTCGACCAACGCAACATGCTGAAATGGCTGATTTACCACAATTAGATAAAGTTCATCCTTACCGTACAGCACTTAGTATTAGTCTGCTTAATCCCAAAGCAATTTTATTCTTCCTTTCTTTTTTTGTTCAATTCGTAGAACCCAATTACGCTTACCCTGCATTAAGTTTTTTAATCTTAGCAATAATTCTACAAATAATTAGTTTTAGTTATTTAACCGCTTTAATTTTTTCAGGTGTAAAGCTTGCTAACTTCTTTAAACATAATTATAAACTTGCAGCTAGTGGTATTTGTTTAGTTGGGCTTTTATTTTTTGGATTTGGTTTAAGACTTGCTACTTCAACCATTTCTTAGTTTCAATTTTTCAAATTTGATCAGTTTATTCAATCGCCTAAATACTTCGATTAATTGATAATTAACGATATACTTTTCAACAATTTTTAATCAAGTTTAGATGCATAGATGCAACGTCTCCTTCAAGATTTCTCGATTCCTGCGGTTTTTGCTGGCTTTATTACTTTTCTTATCGGAATTAGTGTTTCTGCCGTACTGGTGATCCAAGGCGCCCAATCTTTGGGGGCAAATACTGCTCAAATTAATTCTTGGTTTTGGGCGCTTGGGCTTGCAATTGGTCTATCTGGATTAATTTTATCTTGGAAATATAAGTATCCTGTTGCAACCGCATGGTCAACGCCGGGTATTGCCTTAATTATTGCATCTACAGGACATTACGATTTATACGAAGCAATTGGTGCTTTTCTTATTTGTGGAGTCGCAATTGCTATCGTTGGCTTTTCAGGCATTTTCCAAAAATTATTGGCTCATATTCCTCAAAGCCTGACCTGTGCAATGCTAGCGGGTATCTTATTAAAATTTGGAATACAAATTTTCAGCAGTTTAGAAACGCAGCTTGGTTTTATTCTAAGTATGTTAGTGATCTATCTTGTATCAAAGCGTTTATTCCCACGTTACAGTATTGTTCTTACTGTTATTGTAGGGGCGATCATCTGCCCTCTATTCATTGATTTTGAACTTCATGCAATCACATGGTCTTTGACACAACCTGTGTGGATGCAACCTTCATTTTCTTGGTCTGCCATTCTTGGACTTGCCTTACCGTTGTTTGTAATCAATATGACTTCACAAAATTTACCAGGTATTGCAATGATTCAAAGTTATGGTTATCAACCACATGTGAATCAACTTGTTGGTTGGACGGGTATTGCACACACTGTTTTTGCTCCTTTTGGCTGTTTTTCCGTTAATTTAGCAGCAATCAGCGCAGCAGTAAGCTTAGATGACCAAGTACATCCTGATCCAAGCAAGCGTTATATCGCAGGTATTAGTTGTGGTTTGTTTTATATTTTAATGGGGCTTTTTGCCGCGACTCTAGTCAGTCTACTGATGTCGTTCCCACAAATTTTTATTGTCGCACTTGCAGGAATTGCCTTATTTGCAACAATTAGCCACAACGTAGCAGTCGCATTTTCAAATGTCGAAGAACGTGAAGCCGCTTTACTGACCTTCCTATGCAGTGCTTCTGGCATTCAATTTTGGGGAATTGGCTCAGCATTTTGGGGATTATTGCTTGGAATTTTCGTACTGATCTTATTTAGATTTAAAACAAAAAATAAGCCTTAGAGATTAAGGCTTATTTAGAGAATACGTTCTATTTACCCTCGAAATCCTTCTGAACCTCTTCATCATTTAAAATACGGCCAGCTTGTTTTGGCCGTAATAAAGGTGAAGTTGGACGAGGATGGCGGTGTGAATATTGTAAACCTACCCCTGCATAAACATCATCTGCGGCAATTTCTGTCTCAAAACGCTCTTCATCCCGCTCACGAATTTCATCACTAATTCGTTTGACTTCATCTTCATCAACACCAAGACGATCCAAAATTACACCACCAAATTTGATTGCAGATTCAAAGGTCTCACGAATCATATAATCCACTTTTTGTTTCACTAAGTGCAAAGAATGTTCACGATCATATGAGCGAACTAATAGCTTTGCTAAAGGAAATTCATGTGTAACCAGTTCAACGATACGATTGGTTGTTTCTTTGCTATCGACACAGACAACAATTGCTTCAGCTGTTGAAGCACCTGACGCATGTAAAATATCTAAACGACATCCGTCACCATAATAGATTTTAAAACCAAATTTTTCTGCGTTTTGGATCATATCAATGTCATTATCAATAATGGTGACATCAACCCCTCTAGCCAATAATAACTGACTAGCTACCTGCCCGAAACGACCAAAGCCAATCAACAAAATACGGCCACTAAGTCCCTCAGCAACATTGACATTTTCCAGCGAAATTTCGTTTTTAGTTTGGGTAAATCGTTTAAATACCACACCAAGAATCGGTGTTAGCACCATTGATAAAACAACAATGGCCGTTAGGTTGGACTTGACCGTATTATCAATGACCTGAGCACTCACAGCCGCGGCAAAAAGTACAAAAGCGAACTCACCGCCCTGTGCCATCAATAAAGCTCGATCCAAAGCTTCTGTATGCGAACTTTTGGTCACACGTGCAACAACATAAATCATCAGGGCTTTGGCAAACATCATGGCCAAAACGCCACTTACGATCAGCTGCCAGTTCTGTTGTACCACAGATAAATCTAAAGACATCCCCACACCAAGGAAAAATAGTCCTAATAAGATGCCCCTGAATGGCTCAATATCTGCTTCAATCTGATGTCTAAAGGTTGACTCTGATAACAATACACCTGCA
This sequence comes from Acinetobacter sp. YQ_14, assembly GCF_043102985.1. Taxonomy (NCBI): domain Bacteria; kingdom Pseudomonadati; phylum Pseudomonadota; class Gammaproteobacteria; order Moraxellales; family Moraxellaceae; genus Acinetobacter; species Acinetobacter sp. YQ_14. The sequence continues at coordinate 54,667 of NZ_JBICJJ010000020.1, forward strand.
AGGAAAGCGCCCATCGCCATCGACAAACCACTGACCTGCATTAACAATGCTGCACCTAATACGACTAAAAGTGCCGCGGCTGTCATCACCTCCCGCGCTTTAGCTGCTGCCAAGAGTCTGAATAGTGGATTCAGTAGCCAATAACCCGCAGCGATTAAACCTGCGATGGCAATTAAACCAATCCCAATATTTTCTAAGCGCGCTGATGTAGTTTCGACCACATGATTTGGTGCCATGAATGCAACAATCGCCAATAACGGAACAATCAGTAAATCTTCGAATAAAAGTATTGCAACAACTTTTTGTCCGTGTGGTTGTGCAATATCACCGCGATCACCCAATAACTGCATCACAATTGCAGTTGAGGTTAAAACGAAACCAGCCGCCCCAATAAATGCAACTTGCCATTGAAACCCAAAGAGTAAGCCGACACCTGTTAAAGCCAAAGCACAAGCAACAATCTGTAATGTGCCTAAACCAAAGATTTCACGTCTAAGACTCCACAAATGTGACGGTTGCATTTCTAAGCCAATCACAAATAGATACATCACGATACCAAGTTCAGCGATGTGTAAAATCGAAGTAGAATCATGAAAAAAAGCAAAACCAAATGGGCCAATGATAAGGCCTGCAATTAAATATCCTAATACGGCCCCTAATCCAATACGCTTAAAAATGGGTACGGCGATAACAGCCGCAGCTAATAAAACTACAGGCGCAATTAAACTGATTGAGTGTGCCTCTGAACTCATACTGTTCTCATTTTTATCAATTTGATTTTATTCTATTTGAAACACGAAAAGACTTATATACCATTTATGAGACAATGCTTCTCAATCTATTTTTTAATGATCTAGAAATAAAAAAATCGCCACAGAGGACGATTTTAAATTTGATTAAACAACTTTCTAAAGCTCTTTTACCACAACTGTCTTAGCCATTTTGTCATGCCAACCCTGTTTTTTAGGATCAAAAGCGACCCAGATCAAACCTATAAATAAAACTAAAGTGGCTGGAATATAACCAATATAGCGAATAATTCCTTGCCCAACACTAACATTATTTCCTGTTTGCTCATCCAATACTTTTAAACGTAATAGACGTTTACCGGGTGTTCCCGCAAATTTGATCCAACAAAAGATATAAAAAATAGCACTGAGAATTTGACCTAGCCAATCAGCCCAAGTCCAACCCGAAAAATTATTACTGACATTAGGTGCAATAATCATCATAATTGGTATTAGAGCAACTGCCACGATAATCGAATCAATTATAGCTGCACCTACACGTATCCAGAAACCTGCATACTCATATTTATATGACATTAGCCCCTCTCATTTTATTTCTATAAATGAATAAATATTTATACATAATAACGGCTAAGCATATCATTTATACAGTATTTTGTTTTAACTCTCGATCAAAAAAATCAACTGTACGTTGCCATACGACTTTGGCCTCAGGCATGCCACGGCTGACACTTCTGAAACCATGCGGCATATTATAGGTATAGGCTTCAACTCGATCGCCTAACTGTTGGATCAACTTTTCCCTTTTTGACTTTGGACAAAATGGATCGACATTCGCCCAATGTCCTTGCAGAATTCGAATATCATCCAAGGATTCTTTTTTCGGTACACCAACGCCCTCAATCCCTAAAGAATGATGATAAACCACAGGAGCTAACATATCTTCACGTTTGGCCATTTGAATCACATAACCACCTGTTAAACATTGTCCCAACATGCCTAAACGCCCATTTGAGCGTGGATCGGATTTCAAAGCATCCAATAAAACATGAATCTCTTGATTTACGCCACTATCAGCAGCATTACTTCGCCCCGCTTTACTCACCATCGCACGGATACAATATTTGACTGCACCACCATCAAACAAATTAGGTACATAAACGAGATAGCCACGATCAGCTAAATCTTGAGCATCCTCACGATAAACATCAAGAATACCAAATAACTCGTGTAGCAATAAAATTGAAGGAACTGATTCAGAAGTTTCTTTAGGTGCGTACACTTCTACTTCTATTTGGCGGGTGGGTAATGTGATTTTTTTTATTTCCATTTTAGTCATCCATAATATTCGAATCGATTTCATACTATTTATGACAATTCATATTGTCAAATAAAAAAGGATGGTTTGTACCATCCTTTCTGTAAGGCGTTCATTTAACACTAATAGTTTATTAGCGCAGGTTTAACATTCAATCGAATTGACGGCTAAACCACCTTTGGAGGTTTCTTTATATTTATCTGACATGTCTTTACCTGTTTCTTTCATAGTTTGTATGACTTTATCCAAAGACACATGATGTTCGCCATCGCCATGTAATGCCATTTGCGCTGCATTAATCGCTTTTACCGCAGCAATTGCATTTCGCTCAATACACGGCACTTGTACCAAACCACCAATAGGATCGCACGTTAAGCCTAAATTATGCTCCAGACCAATTTCAGCAGCATGTTCAACTTGCTCAGGTGTGCCATTTAAAATTTCTGCTAAACCAGCCGAAGCCATTGCACATGCTGAGCCAACCTCGCCCTGACATCCAACTTCTGCACCTGAAATAGAAGCATTCAATTTACATAAAATTCCAACTGCTGCTGCGCTTAAAAAGAATTTTACGATGGTATCTTCAGACTCATCTTTTGAAAAATTTACATAATAGGATAAAACTGCTGGAATAATGCCTGCTGCGCCATTGGTTGGGGCTGTTACCACTCGACCACCTGCGGCATTTTCTTCATTTACTGCAAGAGCAAATAAGTTGACCCACTCCATTGCATTAAAGGTCGTCTCAATCAAATTTTGATTTTCTTTTCTTAATAACCGTTGATGAATATTTTTGGCTCGACGTTTTACATTTAGCCCTCCCTCTAAAACTCCCTCATGCTCTAATCCGCTTTGGATACAGGTCTGCATTGCCTGCCAAATTTCGAGAATTTTAGTGCGTATTTCATCTTCAGTTCGCCAGCTTTTCTCATTTTCCAACATCAAATGACTAATACTGCAATTATACTTTTTACACAACGCTAGTAACTCTTTGGCCGTTTGAAATGGATAAGGAATTTGCGTGTTGTCTTCAATGAAACTGCCATGATTGACATGACTTTCATCTAAAACAAAACCACCACCAATTGAATAATAGGTATTGGCATAAACTTCATGTTCATGTTTGTCATACGCGACAATTTTCATCGCATTTGGATGATAAGCTAAGGCCTCATCGATAAAAGTAATATCTCGGTCAGCATCAAAATCAATCAGTTTTGTACCATCAACTTTTAGTTTCTTAGTCACTAAAGTTTGACCTAGGATCAATCGACTTTCTGCAATATCAATCGTTTCAGGCTCATTACCCATGAGACCTAATATTGTTGCTTTATCTGTACCATGTCCGATCCCTGTGGATGATAAAGAACCATATAAGAAAATTTTGACTTGCTCAGTTTTCTGTAAATCATCACGTTCTTTCAACACCTGAATGAATTGATACGCGGCTCGCATGGGCGCAACGGTATGAGAACTTGAAGGACCAACACCAATTTTAAAAAGATCAAATACACTCAAAGCCATCTGTGATTATTCCTAAAATATCCCTTTTTATTTTTATGATTTTTTAGCGGGGAAAATTCCGTATTCAATAAAAAAGAATAGCCACAACCGTAACCGACTGTGGCTAAGAAAACACTTCTATCAGATTAGATACTCAACAAAGAGTTTAATGTTTCAGATACATTTTTCGACTTCACCTTTGGCTGTAATGCTTTTAAGGCTTGTTGAACCTGAGTGCGTTGCGGCTCGATTAGTGTATACCAACGTGAAAGCACTTGTAGCAAACGAGATCCTAAAATCGGGTTTTTCTCATCTAAATATGCAGCAAGCTGAACGAAATGATCAACGCCATAACTCCATGTATTTACAGGATTCGCCGCTAAACCACCGCTAACTGAACGAATACGGTTCGGTGTACCTAGATCATAATCAACGTGTTTGGTTAGATATTCAATGGTCTCTGCTGTTGCGCATGGATTTGAAGCTTGAATCATAAACCATTGATCTAATGACAAGGCTTCATCTTTGAAATGATTATAAAAATCATCTAAAGCCGCCTGTGCTTGTGGTGCATCATTCCAAACTAATACACGTAGAGCACCTAAACGTTCAGACATATTAACAGTCTGTTGATACTGTTCATAAGCCAACTCAAATACAGTATCATCACCTTGGCGAGCAAGCATATTCAACATGATATTTTTTAGCGCACGAACACCCATTGCCAAAGAAAATTCTTTTTGCTGATCTGGATCTAAAACAAGATAAGTTTCTTTCCAGAATGATCCTAATTCACGCGCTAAACGATTCAGCACAGACTCGCGTTTTTCACGAACAATTTCTGGCTCATAGTCTTGATCAATACGACTACCCAAATAGTTTTCACTTGGTACATCAAACAGACGTGAAGCGAGTAATGGATCTTTATTCACTAAATCTGGCAATGTATTTTTAATCGCCTGAATATATGTATCTGCTTTATGATCTTCTAATAGGATACGTTCTAATAACGTTTGAGTTGCTTGCCATTGGTTAAAACCGTTGGTTTCATGCTGAATTAAGAACGCTAAATCATCATTCGAATAATCAAATATCAAATTCACTGGTGCAGAGAAATTACGTAATAATGAGGCAACAGGCTGTTCAGTTATGCCTGTAAACTCAATCGTTGCCTCATCCGTATCAAACAGATAGACACCATCTTTCACATTATTTACAAATAAATCAGTGCTATGCAATGTATATTGCTCACCTGTATTGGCATTGAATAATGCCAAAGCAACAGGAATCGGAACAGCTTTCAAATTCGGGTATTTTGGATGTGCTTTTAAACTTTGTTTAAAGCTCAAACGATAAGTTTGCGCAGCAGCATCATATTCACCTTTTGCTTCTAACTTAGGTGTCCCTGGCTGGTTATACCAAGTGAGGAAGTTAGACAAATCCACACCTGAACCAGCGCTGAGTGCCGCAACCCAATCTTCAACGGTTACGGCTTGACCGTCATGACGAAGGAAATATTCATCCGTTCCTTTACGATATTTTTCTTTACCTAATAAAGTCGCCATCATGCGGTTAATTTCCGCACCTTTCTCATACACTGTCGCAGTATAGAAATTATTAATTTCCACAAAATGATCTGGACGCGGAGGATGTGATAACGGACCAGCATCTTCAGGAAATTGATGCGATTTAAGTACAGCAACATCATCAATACGTTGTACTGCGGCGGACTGCAAATCTTCAGAGAAAGATTGATCACGGAAAACCGTTAAACCTTCTTTAAGGCAGAGCTGGAACCAATCTCGACAAGTAATACGATTACCTGTCCAGTTATGAAAATATTCGTGCGCAATCACTGACTGCACACGCATAATTGCGGCATCAGTCGTAAATTCTTCATCGGCAAGCACACATGAGGTATTAAAGATATTGAGACCTTTATTCTCCATTGCACCCATGTTGAACTGGCTCACAGCCACAATCATATAGTTGTCTAAATCGTAAGGACGACCATAGTGTTCTTCATCCCAACGCATAGAATGCTTTAAAGCTTCCATAGCAATATGACATTTTGGAATATCTTTTTCGATAGCATATATTTCTAATGCAACGTCACGCCCTTCTGAAGTCGTATAACGATCTTTCAGCACCGCCAAATCACCAATCACACAGGCAAATAAATAGCTCGGTTTTTTGGTTGGATCTTGCCAAATCGCAAAATGACGGCCATCACCTGCCTCACCTGTTTCGAGCAAATTACCATTGGCCAATAAAACTGGATATTTTTTATCTGCCTCTACACGTGTGGTAAATACTGAAAGTACATCTGGGCGATCAGGATAGAAAGTAATTTTACGGAAACCTTCTGGCTCATTTTGCGTAACAAATAAATCGCCAGCTTTATATAAGCCTTCAAGTTGTGTATTTGATTCTGGATGAATAATGACTTGTGTTTGAAGAATGACCTCATCTGGTGCATCTGTGATCTGCAATTGTTCACTGTCTAGAACGTATTGATCTGCACTAAGCATCTGACCATTGAGTTGAATCGACTTTAGCTCTAAATCACGGCCTAAAAGCGTTAATGCGCCTGCTGCCTGACGCTTCATCACTAGTGTTGAATCAACAATTGTATGATCATCATAAACTTGAATATCTAAATTAATTGATTCAACCAAGAACGATGGCTTTTGATAATCTTTTAAATAAATGGTTTGATCCGTTTGAACAGGAGGTTGAGCCGCGATATTCATCAGTATTCCTTATCTTTCATGATTTCATGTATATGGTCTTGTCGACAAGACTTCTTGAAGCGTCTTTTATTTGCATAAATTATGCCGTTTGGTCTAAAAATCTCGCCTTGAAAACAGTTATAACCACGAGTATCTCAGACATCTGCACAAATCATACGCCAACCAATAAAAACTGTCTGTAAGACCCGACATGCATTTAAAATTTTTATTGGGTTGAGATTGTCTATTTTCAAATAGAATTTGAAGAATCAGCTTATCGTTTAGACAAAATTACAACATAGTTTTCTCTTTATAAATAAAAGTGACAAACCTCTCTGCATTTCATCGCTTAATTTACATTTTTTTCGTTAGCTTTACATTTTGTGCACGGTTATTGCTTAAACATATATGCCAATGTAGGTATTTAAAATAACAAGTGAGGGCTACGACTATGGAATTAAAAGCGCATCTTTATCGCTTAGAAAATATTAAAGCAATCCATGATCTTGCCGCTGCAGGCATCGATCATAACGTTATCTCAGTTTTTTTATCAGCGGAGGGAATTAGTCTAACAACACTAGAAGTCACCAATGTAATCAACACCTACGATGCGCTTGGAAAAGAGAAAGTACCAAGTAAGAAAGTTCAAGCATTAATTGCAGCTAAAAAAATTGGTCAGGAGGACGAAAACTTACCATGCCCTGTTTAACGATTGACTTTATCCAATAAAAAAACCTCGAACCTTGTTTAGATTCGAGGTTTTTTATAAGGCTCATTACGGATTTGCACTATCTGTTCGTAACCACACCACAGTGCGACCTAAAGCAGATACGCCCATATAGCCACGCATACGTAATCGTTTACCATCACCAGTCACAACAGCTTTGCCTTTATAAACACGACCGCTGGTAGCTTCTAATACACGCCCATCAATATAAGCATCAGCTTTGTTTGGATCTTCTCTAAATCCAGACAGAATCTCTAAGCCTAGCAATGGTTTATTTGTATTTGGCGCTGCACATTTCGTACAGTTGGTTAACGCGATACCGCGTGTTGGGTAACGATAAACAATCTTTCCATGAAAACGTCCGTCATTTCCTTTACGGATTTCAACAATTGATAATTGTTCACCTGTTCTTTCTTCGATACTTTTCCAATAGCCTTCGATTGAAGCAGCAAATGTCGTCGCACTTGCAAAAGCAATTGTAAGTCCCATGATTCCTTTCATGAGCATATGATTTAGCATATTAACCCCCGTCTTTAAAAAGTAAGCTATTCATCGTTATAAATTTAATGGTCGAAAATTATCACACTTTTTAGGAAGTTACATCGTACAAAACCACTCTTTAGCACAAAAAACAACCACATCGTCATTTTTATTTCATATACATATGTACATAATTTTAAACAAAAAAAAGCCTAAACTCGTTGTTCAGGCCTCTCTGTAAATAGTTCTTATTTACGGATTCGCACTATCTGTTCTAATCCAAACTTGGGTACGACCTAATGCTGAAATCCCCATATATCCACGCATACGCATACGTTTCCCGTCAGCACTCAATTGTGCTTTACCTTTATAAATATTGCCTGTTTTAGGCTCTAATACACGACCATCAATATACTGATTTGGCTTTTTAGGATCTTCTTTTAATCCCCAAGCAATTTGGAGACCTAAGATTGGCTTATTTTTAAATGGTTCTGGACATTTCACACAATTGGTTAACACTGCTCCACCACCTAAAACTGGATAGCGGTAAACAATCGTTCCTGTATATGTATTATCAGGTTTTTTCTTAATTTCTATGATCGAAAGCTGCTCACCCGTACGGTCATCAATACTTTTCCAAAAACCTTCAGGAGTTGCAGCAAAACTGGTAGAAGTGAATAAAATAAATGACACTCCCATGAGTCCATTCATGAGTGAGTTTCTTTGCATAATATGCTCCGTAATGCAAAATTGATCCATCTAATATACATATGTATTACAACAACAATCTGCAGTCAACACGACCAATAGATATTTAATTATTTAAAATCAATAAGAATTTTAACTAAGTCACAAATTAACAATTAAATGAACAAGGGTTAGCAAAGTTATATTTCCTCTCTGTAATTGAAGACAGTAAAAAATCTAAAAAATTAAATCAAATTTCAAGCTTTTAATTTGCAATCTAAAACTATGCATCATTCTTTTATGCCAACATGTATAATCTTTTATTTAGGCATAATAGGTTTCTTCTCAATGGATTTACAGATTCTACAAAAACAGTTAGATGAAAGTAGCCATTGTCCTCTCTGCCAGGCTTCAATGTACTGGGTCGAAGCTGAACAATACACTCAAGATATCCAATTCAATGAGTGCAGCCATTGCGAACATCGTGTTTTTAAGCCTGATAGCGACATCAACTGTCATTGTACTCAATGCACGGCACAACGAAAGAAACAAACGCAACAAGCACTTTTACAAGAACAACGTAAATACAAAGCAAAAGATGAAATCATCTATAGTCTCAATCAACTCAGTTTTTTACATAAACTGTTCTTGTTAAGTCTATTGGATGGTTATGCGCGTGAAGATATTCAACATGATGAAATGATCCATTGGAAAAACATTAAATATCATGAATTCACACCTAATTTCTTATTCCAGAACCATTTGATTCAAGACCTCGTCAAAGTCGGTATTTTAAAACCACAAGATTCTGGCATTGAAACTGAACATTATTATTTAAATGTTCGCTTAGATGGCTATGCTGACCCAAGTCTGTTTAGTATTACCCACCAGCTTCGCCAGTGGTTTTATGAAAATTTAAGTTTAGGTGTTCCCTTTAAAACTACAGATGAAGTTAAGGATGCACTCTACTTGGTGCTTTACCAAGAGATTGTGCAATTCATGCAGTTCTACTGTCGTACTTGGGGAATTCAAATTGCTGGAAATCGTTCGTTTCAGGCTTTTTGCTACCGTTTGATGGAGGGGTTAGCGATTGGTCAAATTTATTATCTTATTCAAACCGCTTTAGAATATCTTTATAAACAGAAAGCATTGCAGCCGAGAAATGATAAGTTTATTAATACCAACTTATTGAAAAAGACACTTGAACAATATCGTGAACGTGCTTTGGCTGAACGTTGGGAAACAAGCACATTGCCAAGACCACACAACATTCCTTTTAGTAAAATGAGTGAGGTTTTGTTATTTAAGTTTTTAGGTTATGACGAAAATATTTTCTTTCAACCTGTTTGGAAATCTTGGCGTAAAATTGAACCTCGTTTAAATTTTTATTCGGTTAAGCGTTGTATGTATTGTGGTTCGAATGATTTAGTTGTGGACTATGATGCTAAAGATTACGTCTCATTGATTTGCCGTCAATGTAAACATCAAGACCATTATTTTACGCGTTAGTTAGCTCAGGATTTATCATGTCACAGAAACAACAACTTATTGATCAAGTCATAGAAGCTTGGCATTCATTACAAAAACAATCGCCACTCGTTCAATGTATAACCAATAGTGTTGCAAGTAATTACGCAGCGAATATTTTACTTGCCGCAGGTGCGTCACCTGCGATGATTGATAATCCTTTTGAAGCGGAAGATTTTACTAAAATCAGTTCCGCACTCAGTATTAATGTTGGCACACCAACAACTGAACAGACACAGGCAATGTTAATATCAGCTCAAACTGCTCAGCAGCATCAAGTACCATGGATACTTGATCCTGTGGGTTATGGTGCGATTTTAAAGTGGCGTAGTGAAACTGTAGATCAACTTTTAAAATTCAATCCAACAATTATTCGAGGAAATGCCTCAGAAATCAGTGCGCTGGCTGGCAGTCAAATTCAATCCAAAGGTGTAGACAGTACGCTAAATAGCCAAGATGTATATGTACAAGCAAAGAACTTATTAAACCATGCTAAATGTATTGCGATTTCGGGTGAATCGGATTACATCATTTCTAAAGAATTAGATCTTGTTATTCGGGTAAATGGTGGTTGTCACTTGCAACCTAAAATCACAGCAACAGGTTGTGCTTTAGGTGCATTAACAGCCGCGTATAGTGCTGTTAGTACACCTACAATTGCGGCAGTTGCATCACATATTCACTTTGCAATTGCAGGTAAACTTGCTTATGAGCATGCACAAACAGTCGGTAGTTTTAATATTGCATTCCTAGATTATGTGCATATGCTTGATGATAATTTAATTCGACAATATCTGGATGTTGAGTTGGTATAAACTTCTTACTTATTATAGAATTTTTATCTACCGTTCTTCTTTAGATAATCCTCTTCATCCATAATTTCCCATTTACTAGAAGGATCATCTATTGCTATTTGTATATTATCTCCATTTTTTAAAATCCGAATATTTTCTTTAACCACTTTACTATCTAGTTCCAGTAATTTTTTTGAGCGACATCCAAGCCAAACTCTTTTGCTAAAGTGTAATAAGCATACGCAAGATCAAAATCTTGTTTTACTCCTTCACCTTTTTCATATAATGACGCCAAATTATAAGCGGCATGAGGTTCATTGTTTTCTATTGCTTTGTTATACCAGTAGACAGCGTTATCAAAATCCACATTTTCCCAAAAACCATGCTGATAACCATTACCTAATGCATTTTGTGCTTTTTCAAATAAAGAATTAACGTTTTGTTGGCTATTGTTAGCTTCCTGCTTTGCTGTGTTTTTAGAATTACCACACGCCACTAAAGAAAATGAAGATAAAAACAAAATTAGAAAAACTAAGAAAACATTATTTTTTGTTTTAATCTTCATATTCAATCTAACTCACTTATATTAAAAAATTATATAAATTAATTTAATTTGGATGATCAACATACCACTTCAAGTTTTGTTGTGCTTTTGGATCACCTAACTCTGCCAAAGGCTTAATAATTTCTATAGCTTTCGCAACATTTTTATTGACACCTTTACCACTAAAGTACATCTCAGCCAGTTGAATCTGCGCTAGACTATAATCTTGATTTGCCGATTTATTAATCCATATAAAAGCTTTTTTATAATCCTGCTCGACTCCTTCTCCATAGTAATAAGCTTGCCCAATATTAAATAGAGCACTTGCATTATCTGCATCAATATCTATAGCTTGAGAAAAATATGCAAGCGCCTTTTTATAATCTTGTTCAAATACTATTCCTTCTTGGTTATAAATTCCTAACATATTGATAGAATCAGCATGATTCATGCTTGCAGCTTTTTCAAAATATGGTAAAGCCTGCTTATAATTTCCTTGTAAAAACTCTAAGATACCTAAATTATGGATACCACCAACATAATTTTGATCAGCTGCTTTTTGAAACCACTTTTTAGCTTGTTTTAAATCAGTTTCTCCCCAAAAACCATGCTGATAACCATTACCTAATGCATTTTGTGCTTTAGCATCACCTTGATCCGCAAGTTGCTTAAATATTTTATATGCATCTTCGTATTTACCTTGATCGAATAAATTTTGTGCTTTTTCAAATAAGGGATTAACGTCCTGTTGGCTATGGCTATCTTTCGGTTTTGTCGTATTAGTAGAATTACCACAAGCGACTAAAATAAATGAAGATAAAAACATAGTCAGAACAATTAATAAAACATTCTTTTTTGTCTTAATCAACATACTCAATCCCCTTTCCTTTTCCTTTAATAAGGCGTTCATTTCGATCATATAATAAAATGGGAATTGTATAGGATTTTGCAACAGAATGCGTGATTGAAACTGGTTTACCTTCTGCTACTTTCTTGACTTTTTTAGCACTAGCATCAAAAGTATCCTGAAACCCTCTACTCCTCACCGTTCGTTCCACATTATTTCCTTGACTATCAACGTCCTCCACTGTGGCATACCCATTAACCCGACTGATCGAGTAAGCACCCACACTTAATGTATTGGTTAAGGTCAAACCACTCCCTGTCAAATCAGAAACATGTTTGGCTTTTACATTTAAAGTTGTACTTCCGATTGAAACATTTACATCTTTTTTCAAGCTTTCTTTAAGCTTTTTTTCATCTTTTAGCAATTTCGATAATTCATTTATATTTCCACCATTGGCTAAATGAGGGACTTTACTTGGGTCAACTTCACCACTTACACCAACAGAAACAAATAACATCCAGTCTCCCTTATCATCATAAGCAATCCCAATATCCAATGCACTTCCAATAAAATATAATGCTCCACTAAAAGTTATAAATATTTGTTTCGCAGAGGGCTCTTTGGCTTGATACTGTGTGATTGCTAAACCTTTTTCTTTTGAAAACATTAACTCTTTTTTTAGGATTTCAGGAATATAGCGATCTCGATTATTTTTTACTTTTAAAATTTTTCCAACTTGCAGCTTATTCATATCAGACAAAGAAATATTGTTCTGCATTGCAATCAGACTCGGATTAACTTTAAACTTTTTTGCCAAACTCGATAGCGTATCCCCAGCCTTAACTTCATAGACAATATCTACAAAATCATTTGGATTACTTGATTTGATTGATATTTTTTCTTTTTTTACAGCATCTCCAATATAAATTTTTTGTCCAACCTTAATTTTATTCTGGTCTTTTATATCATTATTGCTCATCAACACTTGAATATCTTTTTTAAATTTCTGAGCAATTGTTTTTAAAGTATCTCCGGACTGTACTTGGTAGTAGTCAGACTGATGGTTAGAAGTCCCCTTATCGGCTGTAACAGCTTTACCAAACTTACTAAAAGGAATTTGCACTCTTAAAGCATATTCAATACTTTTCATATGAAGATAATTTTCATTGACGTGTATTTTTTTAACCAATGTCCATTGATTATATGATGTTGGTGTTCCTTTCACATAAACTTCAATAGTGCACACTCCACTCACTTTAAAAGGTTCTGTCTCGCCTTTCTTATTTGTTACTTTCATAAATTTGGGAGGCGTTATCGTAGGGACTACCCATTTTTTTTGTAATTCAGGTGTCAATTGAATAATATCATTACTCGTTTGAATCCTATACTCAAGATTAGGGACAACTTCTTTAAAACCCAAATAAAAAAATGTGATACGGAAATTTAGTTTAGCCAACTTCAGTTCTCCAAATTATCATTTGGTTCTACAAAAAATTCTTCTTCGACAACAAAATCAGGATGTTCAATAATCAACTCCAATTCTTCCATCTCAGAAGATGAAATTCTTTTTGTTCGACCTTTTGCATCTAGAAACCCTTCGTGGAAAGCCCCATTATTCTTATAAATTCTATATTTTGATTGAGAAAAATCAGATAACATATCCAATTGACTTAGATCAAATTTCATACTTTTTTGAACTAACTCAAAGTCTGAACTTGGTAATATTGGAAGTTCATATGCCGCTTTCGCCCCACCCATAAACAAATGCTGCCCTGCCTTCACCTCGAACTTGCCACCTGTGGTCGGGAAAATACCTGAACCATCCAACTTGATCTGAGAACCACCCGCTGTAATCACAATCTCTTTCGGACTAGTGATCTCAATGCGGTCTTCTGTTGAAATAATTTGAATCCCTTGCTTAGCCAGTAAATCCATGCCATCTGACTGCGCCTGAACTTCAAACTTACCTTTAGCAGCGACCTGCTTAATCCCACTCTGTGCAGCAAACAGGCTCGCTTTACCACTGACATGAGCAATCAAGTTCTTTTGCGTACTTAGATTGATACTATCGCCCGCAAACTGATTGATCTGTCCATCTGCCGATAAATGAATATCTTCATTGGTACTTAGGCCAATACCTTCAGGAGAATTGAGTAAAAGGACAGCTTTGTTAAATTTAGCAATATTTGACTCTAGCGATTCAAAAAAAGCTTTTAGCTGTTCAATTGACTCAATCTCATCCGTCTGTTGGTTCTTCGCAACTTCACTTAAGGCTTTGGCATTGTTTTGATTGCCTTCCAGCTGTTCCTTGGCTGGTTGCGCATCAAGGTGGTCACCTTCAGCTTGTTCTTGGGCATGAGTGGTGATGAGTAAGCCTTCACCTGCTCGTACTGC
>NZ_JBICJJ010000021.1:0-136703 GCF_043102985.1 Acinetobacter sp. YQ_14
GGATAATGGAAAATAAATAAACTCAAGGCAATATACATATATGTGATTAAACTATCTTATAATGAGAAAATTTAGGTTATTAATTAATTGTTTATCTAGATTTAAAAAAGATAAATCTCATTTTTTCTAGATATATTGATTTATATCACCTTAATATTTTTTTCCTTTCAATAAAGTATATTTACATAAAATCTATATTGTGATTACATTAGACATATTTTTTATAATGACAAAACAAATTCTATTTATAGAGTTTGCAGGGGATAAAACGAATGATGAAGATTAGAAAGCAGCTTACATCGAAGTTGTCTGTAATTGCTATATCAATTTTATTAGCTAGTTGTGGCGGTGGAGGTGGTGGTTATTATGGTTCGAATGATAGTTCTAGTAGTGGTTCAGACAATGGTAACTCTAGTGGAGAGACCCCGAGTGAAGAAACCTCAACAGCGGCTAGCTTAAAAATTGAGTTAGATAAGTTATCTATGGCTGCTACAAATGGACAGCTTACAGTAACTGTTCGTGCTTTGGACGTAAATAAAGGTGGAGTGGCTGCAATACCAATAACTTTATCTATTATTGATCCTACAAATAATGTAATTAATGCTGGATTATCTAATCAAGTAACGAATGACTCTGGTAATGCTGTATTTTCTTTAACAACACCTTCTACGTCTTCAACTTTGGCTGAATTAATAAAAAATGGCTTTAAAGTTGTAGTTACTGCAAATAATGGAAAGTTAAGTCAAGAGCAGTTAGTAACTGTCACTGGTACAGATAATAGTAACGGTGCTGACACAACTAGTATAGTTTTATTTGATGCAACAAAAACTTCATTAAATGTTAGAGGTGATCAAACAACTGTTACACTGACAGCTGTAGATGCTAATGGTGCAACACTACCTAACCAAGCCATTTCTTTAAAAGTTAAAAACTCTGCGTTAAATGGAGTTAAATTTACTCCAAATGCTTCTCAAACAGATACGAATGGTAGAATTACATATACTTTATCTTTCAGTGAAGCGCAAAGATCTTCTTCTTACAGCGCAGATTCCTTTATTACCGATGATTTAGTTTTAGAGGCAAATTTTGGTCAGTCAACCAAAATCTATACTTATAAGTTAGATGTCGTTAATTCTACAGTTCCACAACCTGTAGGTGCTATTTCTGTTGCTTATAATCCTACTAAGATTGAGGCTTCTGCAAATGGAGTATACTACTATCAAAATGTTTCTGTTCAAGTTACAGATGTTGATGGTAAGCCGATACCAAATCAGGATGTAATAATGGGAGTAAATGCCTTAACTTATAATAAAGGTTTTTACGGATTCTTTGATACGAATACCCCACCTGATGGAACAGCAGATAAGTATTTACCGGCTGTTATTACTCAATGTGTTACTCCAGTAATTAAAGTTAATAGTAATGGAAAAGAAATTGATCAGTTAAAACCTGTTAAAGATGGTCAAACTGTTCAAGTTATTTCTTTTATTAATTCTGAAGGTTCACCTGCTACTGATAATAAATATACGACAGATGCAAATGGTAGATTTGATTTAAAAATTCAATATCCAAAAATATATGCTGGTTATTTAAATATCCAGCTAATTGCAGATTCGATAGTTAGTGGTAAAACTATCAGTGGATCAACAAGTTTTGGTTTAAGCTATTTAATTAGTGATGTGGACGTGCCTAATGGTATTGCACCAAATATAGAAAGCCCTTATGGTTTGTCTACTAATTGTTTAGATGGTTTATAAAAAAGTTTAATTGATTGATAAAAAACGGCTTTCGAGCCGTTTTTTATTTGAATCATGATTGTTAATCATCCAACAAATCCATTTGTTTCGCTAACTGATATAAATTATTCGAACGGTTGCCTGTACGACAGAACATAAGGATTGGTTTTGGCAATTCATTGTAGTGGTTTGCAAATGTACGGACATCGAGTTCTGTAATTTGTCCAGCTACAACAGGCTGATAAACATAATCCAATCCAGCGCTACGAGCAGATTCTTCAATTTGAGCACTCGTTGGTTGTTCTGAACCACCTTCCATGTCTGGACGGTTATTGATAATAGATTTAAAGCCTTTTTCTACAACTTGTTCTACATGTTCTGGACCAATTTGACCTGCAAAACCAACATTCTCTGACATCTTGTCACTCCAAAAATAAACAAAACATTTTATGCTCTATCATAGCATTAAGCTTAATCTTGAGTTTAAATGTCTATAGTAAATAAACGATGATAAGCAAAAAGATAACGCAACGGAGCGCGCATGCAAACCTATACAGTCGAGCCTTTGTATGTTCCTAGTGGTGATGAAACGATTGCTGCTGACTTTTACCTTCCGAAAACGACTATAAAGCCAGCTGTAATAGTTATGGCTCATGGATTTGCTGGATTACGTCAGTTTAAGCTCATTCAATATGCACAAAGGTTTGCTCATGCAGGTTATGCTGTGATCTTATTCGATTATCGTTATTGGGGGGGGAGCACTGGTAAACCACGCGAATTAGTGTCTTTAAGCTCTCAATTAGATGACTGGAAAACAATTGTCCAATATGCATCAAATTGTAAATTAATTGATAGTCGACGTATTATTCTTTGGGGAACCTCATTGAGTGGTGGCTATGCATTGAGCTTAGCTACCGACTTAAAGAATATTCAGGCGGTCATGGTTCAAGTGCCATATGTAGATGGTGCTGAAACTGCAAAGTTATACCCTTTGCAACGCTACCCTGAAGCTTTGAAACGTTCAAGTCAGGATTATATGGGGTCTAAAATGGGCTTAGTGCCTAAAACACTCCCAGTCGTCGATCAGTATAAACTCTGTTTCTTACCTACATCTGATAGCTATTATGGTTATCATTCTATTGTAAATCCTGATTATTATTGGAGTGGTGAAGTCCCTGCACGTGTTTTCTTTAATTTGATGCGTTATCGTCCGATTCAATTTGTTAGAAAAATTAATATTCCTGTCTTATTTATTGCTGCAAAACAAGACACTTTGATTCCTATTGCTTCAAGTCGAGAGGCTGCTACAAATATTGCTCCTTTTGTGAGCTATCATGAGTGGGATATGAAGCATTTCGATATTTATCATGGGACTTGGTTTGAAAAAGCAGTCACAACCCAATTAGAATTTTTACATCAACATATAGGAGTGATGTAAATGATTATTGTCTGTACATCATGTGGTGCAAAAAATCGTGTGCCAGAAGAAAAACTTGCCATAAATCCTAATTGTGGGCAATGTCATCAACCGCTATTGCCACATGAACCTATTGAATTAAACGAGCAAAATTTTAGTCATTTTATTACCAATACTGATCTACCTATTTTAATTGATTTATGGGCTGAATGGTGTGGTCCTTGTAAAATGATGGCTCCACATTTCCATCAAGTTGCAAAACAAAACCCATATGTGATTTTTGCAAAAATTGATACAGAGGCGAATCCTCGATTGAGTGCTGCATTTAATGTTCGCAGTATTCCGACTCTGGTATTAATGAATAAAACCAATGAATTAGCTCGAGTAAGTGGTGCATTGCGTGCACCTGAATTACAGCAATGGTTAGATCAACGGCTGCAACAGCACAAAGGAAACTAAAATGACGGAGCGTGTGAACCATCCAGAAGGGACGTTATCTCTTCAAAATATTGCGATGCCAGCTGATACGAATTGGAGTGGTGATGTATTTGGTGGTTGGATTGTATCGCAGATGGATTTGGCAGGTGCGATTCACGTTGAGCGTTTAACGAAAGGCCGTTGTGCGACGATTGCTATCAATCAGATGAGTTTTTTGGTTCCTGTAAAAGTGGGCAATGTCATCAGTTCCTATACTAAAATTTTAAAGGTAGGCAACACATCTGTTCAGGTTCAGATTGAGGTCTGGATTAGTCATGATGACTCTCGAGAACCAGTTCGTATCACAGAGGGTGTTTTTACTTTTGTTGCTGTTGATGTAAAGGGTAATAAACGCGTAATTAGTGAAGAAATTAGGCAGGCCTTTTTAGCATCTCAATCAAGAAGTTAGATCATAATCAAGACGTGAGTTCTTAGTTGAATTTACATTGATATTTCCATCATATTTTAGGGAAGACGGTTCAATGGCTGAAGAATTGATTTTGCAACAAGGTCAAAAAGCTGAGCAATATCAAAGTATCATTCCTCAGATTCAGGCAATTATTGAAGATGAAACAGATATAATTGCAAATTTAGCCAATATTTGTGCTGCTTTGAAACAGCAGTTTGATTGGTTTTGGATCGGTTTTTATCTTGTTAAAGACAATGAGTTGGTCTTAGGCCCATTTCAAGGGCCGATTGCTTGTACCCGTATAGCAATCGGGCGTGGTGTTTGTGGTAGTGCATGGCAGCAACAGCAAGTGATTATTGTGCCTGATGTAGATAAGTTTCCTGGGCATATCGCATGTAGTTCCGCATCACGTTCAGAGATTGTGTTGCCGATGATGAAAAATGGTGAATGCTTGGGTGTACTTGATATTGATAGTAGTGAATTAAATCAGTTTGATGAAGTGGATGCTAAATACCTCAAACAATTGATTGCTATGATTGAAAACTTTATGTAAATAAGACTTTCATAAAAGCCCAATTCAGTTTGGGCTTTCTTAACTCTACTGGTTAGAACATCGTATTGGCGTTTTGACTCTTTTCTGGAATCGTTTGGATAACATCCCAATGTTCCACAATTTTCCCATTTTCTACTCTGAAAATGTCAATAATTGCTCTACCGCGATCTTGCTCGTTTTCTATTGAGTGGACATGTAATGCGACTAGATTTCCTTCCGCAATTGCTCGTTTGATCGTGTTTTTTGCTTGAGGATTATTTTGAAACTTTTGAGTAAAGAAATTCACAAAAGGCGCTTTACCATCAGGGACATTGGGATTGTGTTGAATATATTGATCGCCGATATATCGATCAGCATATGTTTTAACTTGATGTTTTAAGAAAACACCTTCGTAAAAATCAATCACAATTTTTTTATTCTGTTCTGCAAGATTGCTATTGGATCGCGTGGAAGAGCTTTGTTGATTTGAATTATGTGATAAAGGCATGTTAGTACAAGCCGTTAGCGTAAGAATGCTTAGAATTGTTGGAACAGCAAGTATTTTTTTCATGGTATCAACTCAAGATACAAAATGATTCTGTATCTTGAGCATAATAACGACCTAACTGTAGTTTAGATCAGTTATGATTTTTTTCGTTTAGGTAACCAAGCCCAAAGTATTTGACAGTGAATTGGTTCATTCGCTGAATCATCAATGACAGTGACTGGGATCAATAACTCGCCTTTTTCATTATCAGCAATAAACTTTTGTTGATCTGCTGATAATGTTGCTGTAGCCGTCAAACCGCCTTGTGCAACTTTTAAGTAGTCTACATGTAATGATTTAATCAATAAGATACGATCATCAGGAATATGTAGACCTGTTAAAAAACCTGTTGCTGTCTCAGCTAATAAAGCCATTGCCGCTGCATGAACACCTTTAATATGGTTTTGCATATTGCGTTGGTTTTCAATACGAACAGTGACATGATCTTTATCCACTTCTAAGTAGCGAATATTTGCAGTGCCAACCATTGGAACAACACGTCCAAAAGCTTTGCTCCAAAGTGTGCTACGAATGCCTTTTGGAAATTTAGAAGTGGTTTTAACCAACGTGTAAAGACGGTTATCTTTTGCCATAGCGAACCTAAATCTTAGTCTTTGAAATTATTGAATTGGAGTGGTAGACCAAATTGTTGTTCACGTAAAAAGTTCATGACTTGCTGTAAAGTATCGCGCTTTTTATCTGTGACACGGATTTTGTCTCCTTGAATAGAAGATTGCGCTTTGATGCCACTTTCTTTAATGGCTTTATTAATTTTTTTTGCAGTATCTGAGTCAAGACCATCTTTAAGTTTGATTACTTGAACAACATTTTTGCCTGAAGCTGAAGCTTTTTGTGGATCAAGTGCTTGCACATCAATTTTACGCTTATAAAAATGATTTTCGAGCATGGTATAGACTTGTTCACATTGGAAGTCACTTTCAGTTGAGATTTTGATTTCTTTATTTTTTTCATTTAACTCGATCGAAACGTCTTGTCCACGGAAGTCAAAGCGTGTGCCAATCTCTTTTTGCGTGTTTTGTACCGCATGATTGACTTCAAATAACTCTAATTCAGAAACAATATCAAAAGAAGGCATGGTTAGACCTTTACAAAGGGAAAGAATATTTGAGATGCTAAGGGGGTTTTCTTCATTTGCCAAGTGTTGTTTACATCAAAGGAGTGCGCAATGATCCGTAAACAAGAAATTACAACATTTGAGTTCCCAGAAGGCGCAGTCATTTGGGATGTCCGCGATACTAAAGCCTACACTGAGGCTCATGTCAAAGGGGCGGTGAATCGCCCAATTGCCGAGATTACGTCGGATAGTTTGACTCAAGTTGCAGCGGATCAGCCGATTTATATTCTGTGTGGCGGTGGTAGTAAAGCACCACGTGCTGCGGAATTGTTAGATGGTTTTGATGCTTCTCGTGAATACGTTGTATTGATGGGAGGCACACGCGCTGCGCGTGATGCTGGCTTGCCATTAGAGCAAGGCGCTTAAGCATTAGAATTTGCCAAAATACATCTGTATTTTGGCAAATCAAGAAGTATGAAAATAGTAAAAAATGAAAATAACAATTTAGCCTGAATAATACGGTTTCTTCGCTTTCACTTTCTTTTGAAATCTCTCTGGACTTAACTTGTTTAGCAATGTTTGTGGTATTGGGCAAAGCTCACCAAGCACTAATGCTGCTAATACTTCACTGCATAATGGTGCGAATAAAAAACCCTTTGATCCTAAACCTGCAAAAGTATAAGTCTGTTCATGGTTTTTCATTTTCCCTACGAATGGAAAATAGTCCAGACTCTGCGCACGAACAGAAGCGCGTCCTTGCCATTTTTCTACGGATGGAAGTTTTTCTGCATAATCAGGAAAGACACTGTGGATAAGTTCGTAGTTATGCACATGATCTTCGGCGAGTACTTCAGCATCATCTCGATTGGGATAAAATGATGCGCCTAAAATTAATTGAGACACATTGAGCTGCATACAGTAACCGCCATAACTATAGGCTTCATCTAACGCTAAAGGCTGTTCCACATTTTCAACCCAACTGACTTGTCCTCGAATAGGTTTTAATACAGGGTAATCTTCGAAAAGCTCAGCACTTTTTTTGGCGCAGCAGACAATCGTATGATCAGTGGTTGCAAGATGAACATGATCTTGCCAAAGCTCAGTGTGTGAATTCATTTCTTTCACAGCAGAAATTTGAGCAATCACCAACTGAATATTCGGATGTTTTAAAATTTCATCTCGGAGCTGGTGTGGAGAAACAGCGCCCGCATGGTGTAAGTTTAAACTTGGAAACTCAGATTGCAGCGTGATTTCATCTGTTGCATGTATTGATAATACATCTTCTGGATATTGCTCCGCTAAACCAAGCAATTCATCAGCATTTTTTAAAGCGAGTTGATGAACTTGAATCGAGCGAAACGCTTTAAAACTTGAATAAAATTTCAAAGCTTGTTGCCAACTCAGCGTCATAAGATGTTCATGCGCTTGTTCAATAGGACATAGTTTGGGATTGAGCAGCGCAAGCGGATTACCTGATGCACCTGAAAGTGGTTCATTTTGCTCGTAGATAGTCACTTGATGTCCACGCTGAGCAAATGCCCATGCAGTCGTTAAACCTGCGATTCCTGCGCCTATAATGGCGATTTTACGTTGGGTTTTGTTTGGTATTTCCTCTAAGGAAATTTGACCGCTAACAATTGCATTTGAATCGGTATTTTCAGTTTTAGTTGGAGCTAACCAAATAGCTTTCAGCATTTCTCGTTTATGCCCAAAACCACGCGGACGACTGATTTGAATCCCATGTTGTTTCAGTCCACGCTTGAGCACACCTGCAACACTAAAAGAGGCAAAAGTAGTGCCGTAGTCAGATAAACGGACAATATGATTGAGTACATTTTCTTGCCACATATCTGGATTGCAAGAAGGAGCAAAGCCATCGAGAAACCAAGCATTTACAGCTTGTGTTTTCGGGATACTCGGAAAAATATCTTGTGCATCACCAAGCCATAAATCAATGCTAAACCGCTCTTCGGGAAAGCTCAGACGATGACAACCCGCAATCGGCAAAGGATATTGTTGTATGAGTTTGTCAGCCAAAGGTTTAAGTTCTGGCCAAACATTCAGTGCTCGGATAAGGTCTGCTTTACTCAGCGGAAACTTTTCAACGCTGATCGCATGCAAATGGCTGTGATTGTTCGGGCGAATTTGTTGCCAAAGCTGCCATAAGGTCAGAATATTTAAGCCTGTCCCAAAGCCTGTTTCACCTACACAGAAGTATTCAAAATCTTTGAGTTGGGAAAGACGTTCGCTGAGATCATTGCCATTTAGAAAGACATGGCGTGTTTCAAGTAAACCGTTATCTTTGGAAAAATAAACATCGCCAAATTGTTTTGAAATGGGAACTTCAATACCATCGACGAGTTCCCAATCGAGTTCAGCTGTTTGTAGTTTTGATGAATGTGACATAGATGAAAATATTGAGTTTTACCACTGGCGACGGCGTTTGGTATAAACATAGCTCGCGATAAAGAAACCAAGAATCACACCTACCGCAATGGTCATCGCACCATATAAGAACATTTGCGCACTGCGTTCACTTTGTAGAACTTGAACTTGAACCGTTAAATTATCATTTTTTAACTGTAATTCTTGATTCTGTGCGAGGGCTTCAAGATTGGCATGTTCAAGTTGCTTTAAACGGTTATTTTGGTCTTGAATCAATGCTTTAACTTTGGTTTCTTGCTGTTGTTTCGCTTTAGCAATTTGCTCTGCTGTTAACGGTTTAGCAACGGTGTTGCTTATGATCGGAGCTGCCGTCGAACTCGGTTTCGGTTGCGTTGTATTAACTGATGCAACGGGTGTAGTAGTAGGTACTGTTGGTTCGACAGCCCATGTTGCAGAACTAAGTAAACATAAAGCAAACAAGCTTTTAACTGCGATTTGCATAGATCAACCTTTTGGAAAAGCTTTGTTAAAAGGTTTTACATCAATATGAGAGTAAATTCCTTCTTTTAAAAATGGCTCTTCCTCAATCCATGCATCGAGAGCTGCACGATCATCGAATTCGACAATAATTGTACTACCGAGAAAGCCAGCCTGAGGGTCATTTGGGTCTTTAGGATGTGCACCAGCAGTAATTAAACGTCCTTCATCATCTAGCTTTTGCAAACGTTCTACATGTTGAGGACGGGTCGCTAAACGTTTCTCTAAAGTACCTTCATGATCAGTACAGGTCAGCACAAAATATGGCATAGCAGTAGCTCAATGATTCAAGATCTAGTCAGTGGTTTTAAAATGCTTTCTTAAGCAAAATAGTATAACAGCTAGGTAACTGATAGAAACGATAATATCGCCGAAAGCTGTGAATTCACCCCAATATTTACCCTGCATAAATACGAAACCAAAGAAGAAGTGTAAAGCAGCTAACAAAAAGAACTGTCCACACCATGCCCAGTTTAAACGCATCCAACCCTGTGGACTGAGTTCAAGTAATGAACCTAATAACTTTTGGATGATTGGCATTCGCTCTTTATTAAATAAAGGAGTAACTAAGAAACCTATTCCGATACCCACATTGATAATGACCGCTTTCATTTTGATATAGGTAACATCACTGAAAACTAAGGTAATTCCACCAAAAACGACCGACATTACGACAATAAACCACTGCATTTTTTCCAATTTAAACTTTTGGAAAAAGAATAGGCAGCCATAAACCACCAAAGTTGAGATCAACAATGCACAGGTTGCAACTAGAATGTGGTTTTGATCCGTATTTCCCGCACTACCGACAAGTTCTAATAGTGGATGATGACTATCTTTAGGGTCAGTGGTTTTATAAAAATAAAAGAAGATAATCAGCGGAAGGTAGTCGAGCAACGCTTTCATGTTACAGTACGGAGATGAAATAGGTCAGATAGCATAATACAAACCATGTTCGGTGTCGATTTACATACACATACCCTCATTTCTGATGGGACGTTTTCACCAGAACAATTGGTGCAGGCAGCTGTTGATCTAAAAATTGATCTTTTGGCGATCACTGATCACGATACTATGGATGGCTTAGAACGCGCTCAGCGTTATGTGCTTGAACAGGTTCAAACACCTGATATTAAAATCGTTTCGGGTGTAGAAATATCAAGTCAGTGGTCACGCCCAAATATCAAAAAAAGTTATGGTGTGCATATTGTTGCACTCAATATGCAAGATGAAACACCAATCAAAGCGATGTTAGAAAATCAAAAAATGATTCGTGCAGACCGTGCAAAAGTGATTTGTGGACTATTAGAAAAATGTATAGGTTTTGATATTTATCCAGATGTGGTGGCTAAAGTAGATGGACATGCTGATCGAGTAACGCGTACTCACATTGCAAAAACACTGGTCGAAAAAAATATTGTCAGTCGTCCTCAACAGGCATTTGATCGTTTCTTGAAAGAAGGCAAAAAGGCGTTTGTAAAGTTTGAAGGTATTGGGCTTAAAGAAACCATTGAAGTGATCCATGCAAGTCAAGGGCTTGCGGTGTTAGCGCATCCAACACGTTATGATTTATCTGCGACCAATATTCGTTATTTGATTGAGTTATTTGCATCATTAGGTGGGGATGCCGTGGAGTTGCCTCCAGGCATAGAACCTGCTTCGACACGGCAAATGGTCGATCGTATGATTGAGCAATTTGATCTCGCTGTGTCGATTGGTAGTGATTTCCATGGTGACAATATGCCTTGGATTAAATTGGGTCAAACGCCAAGAGTGAAAGAAGGGCAGAAGGGGATTTGGGATCGTTTTAGGTGAGGTGTAAAGTGACTGATATTAAAAGATTAATAAATAGAAAGGTTTCTTCTTATAAAAAAATTAATCACCAAGATCGAGATGGGATGATTATTGATAATCAAAATAGTATTTGTAAAGAAATTATAGAAAATCGAAGACCCCCTTATTGGTGTTTGGAGTCTATTAGTTGTCAGTATGCGATGAAAGGTTTCTGTTTAATTGAAACAGGGGGGATTAAGCCTGAAGCACTAAGGTTTTTAAATTTATCATTTATGTACCAAGAGGTTGCACAAGAAATTGCATTTAATGAACATAAAAACTCTGTTTGCATTCAATTGGAGCATGTTCGACAATACTTATTTAAGATTGCACCCTTATTACTTTGGTCAATTTTAATTGGAAATAAAAGCTTGGCTAAAAAAATAAAAAATCAGTTTTTATTTTA
Source organism: Acinetobacter sp. YQ_14 (assembly GCF_043102985.1). Taxonomy (NCBI): domain Bacteria; kingdom Pseudomonadati; phylum Pseudomonadota; class Gammaproteobacteria; order Moraxellales; family Moraxellaceae; genus Acinetobacter; species Acinetobacter sp. YQ_14. The sequence goes on from NZ_JBICJJ010000021.1 coordinate 11,355, forward strand.
TTTAAGTTTAAAAAATGTAACTAGAAACTTGCATTTAGATTATGAGCTTTTCTGCCTATGGCTTTATGAATCTTGGGTCGAAGAGAAATCCGATATCATTCAACATATTTCAGGTGATTTTAAGCAACTAATAGACCACTGGTATGCGGATGCTGAAAAATTACAGGAAATAGTTATATCTATTTGTGATTTTCATTGCGAGGAAATGGTAGATAATCAAAAAAAATCAGCTTTACCAAGATTTATGTTTCCACCTTGCGATTTAATTCCTTTAGAGATACACGTGATTAATAAATTAAGACAATCTCATTCTTTGAGTAGATTGATTGTTGATCACCCTATTACGAATACAAATATAGCAATAGTTTCGGAGTTTAGTATTGTCGAAGACGATTTTTTAGAATATATACAGATTAATATATTCTGAGATTTTACAGTTCCACTAAAGCAAATTATGATCTTGTGCTTGAATTGGTGGTGGTGTCGGGCGACCTAATGTACCCAATAATTCAATTTCAATTGAACGAACCATTGCGTCTAAAGGTAAGTCATTACTCTGTGTGCCGAAAGGTTCTTCAATTTCAGTGCTGAGTGCATCTAAGCCTAAGAATGTATAAGCTAAAATACCAACTAAGAGAGGTGTCACTAAACCGAGCAGAGAACCCAGACTGAACGGTAACATCACACAAAAGAAGTAAACGGTGCGATTCAGTAAAACCGAATATGCAAAAGGAATAGGTGTATTGGCGATACGATCACAGCCTGTTTGCATCTCACTTAATGCCGCAACGTGCTGGTTCATTTGCGTATAAATGATGTCTGTGATTTCACCTTCTTTAAGTGCTTGTAACAACTCCCATTGAATCAAGCTCAACGTATATTGAGGCGCATTATGTTGCTGATAAAGCTGAGTCAGTGCTTGTTGACTTAAGCCACTTGTTTCAGTGAGTTCGGTTGGGTTCACAGTTTGATGGCGTAAACGATCTCGTAACACATTTGCAAAAACAATGACATGTTGAATAATACGCTCACGTCGACCTTGCGAGAGAATACGGCAGTCTCGGTCAAAATGACGTGCTGTCGCGATCAAAATCCCCCACAATTTTCGTGCTTCCCACCAGCGTTCATAGCATGCTGTATTTTTAAAGCCGAGAAAAATTGAAAGAACGACACCAATTAAAGTAAATCCAACCAATGGTATTTCTGGAAAGCGAAATAGATTGATATATTCAACGCCACCAATGATGGCAGAGATCAACATGACAAAGCCTAAAGACGGCAAAATTTTGGGTAAAATCGTCCCGCGCCATGAAAATAGAACTTTAAAAATACTTGGCTGGTCGCGGACAATCATGTTTTTTGAATCATTAATTTTATGTGTTGATGTTCAGGTCAGATTTGAGCTTTGTCAAGACCAGATTGCTTGATTTTCATAGGTGTGAGCAGTTGTTGTTCAGAAAAAGAAAAATGCGAATCGGGTGAAATAATAAAGTGATCAATCAGGTGTATTTCGAGCAACTTGCAGGCTTGTTTAAGCTGTTGGGTCAGATAAATATCTTCAGGTGATGGTTGTGCAATTCCATAGGGGTGATTGTGGGCAATCACAATTTGACTTGCTTGTTGTTGCAATACATAACGGAGGGTTTGATTAATTGAAACACTACAACTGTGCTGTGATCCAAAAAATAGTTTTTTAAAATGTAGTTTTCGGAGTTCTGCATCGAGACACAACACTGCGAAGACCTCTTGCTTTTCACCTTGCAGCTCATAACGTAAATAATCCAGCACCAAAGTTGATGTATTCAGGCATAACCGCTGTTGATGAAAATAATTGTTGAGATATCGCCGTCCAAGTTCTTTGACGGCCATGAGTTGAGAATACTTGGTTGAAGCAATACCATTAAATTGTGATAACTCTTCAAGTGATGCGTCAAAGATAGGATTGAGACCCCCAAAATGTTGAATAAGGATTCGCGCTAGTTCGACAGCAGAGTGTTGCTTGGAGCCTGAGCGAAGAAAGATCGCAAGTAATTCTGCATCCGACAAACTTTGTGCTCCTTGGAGTATCAAACGTTCTCTTGGTCGTTCTTGTTCTGGCCATGCTTTGATGGATTGTTTTATCTGTTGATTCATTTTTATTCACATAATTTTTTTATGGTGATGATTTTTCCAAGCATAAAGGGGCTGTTGATATTTCATCCATGCATTGCGTTATAGACTAAAACGATATAAACAAGGCATGAAACGCAGGCAATGGCGACCCCCTTGTCAAGTTTCATAACGAAGTTTAGGGAAGCTTTAGCCATAACCCTGAGCAAGAGCAAAGCACTGCTTTGATCGCAGCGCAAGGCGAAGCTCGAGGACAGGGACATTTTTTGCCGCTACTGCGTTATGTTCTGCTCATTTAGAATGACTAAATTTCGCAAAACATGCCTTGTATCGTCTAAAAAACGTCTTCTGTCGCAATGAGAGCTGAAAGCTCGCAAGGTGAAATGTCAACAGCCCCTACTTGGGTATGCGGGTATTTAATGATATTGTGAGCGCCACTGCAACAGAAAGGTAAACTGTTTGTGAGCTTTGATCTAAGTATTATTCCCCATAAAAACATTATATTAGCGGTTACAGGTGGTATTGCTGCCTATAAAAGTGCCATTTTAGTTCGTCGTTTAAAAGATTATGGTTTTGATGTCCGCGTGGTCATGACACATGGCGCACAAGCTTTTATTACGCCTTTAACTTTCCAAGCACTTTCTGGAAATCCTGTACATACAGAGTTGCTAGATCCTGAGGCTGAAGCGGGAATGGGACATATTGAATTGGCGCGTTGGGCTGATTTGATTTTAGTTGCACCTGCAAGCTGTGACACGATTGCAAAATTTGCCAATGGTTTGGCGGATGATTTATTAAGCACCTTATATCTTGCGACCAAAGCGCCTGTGTGGGTTGCACCTGCCATGAATCAGCAAATGTGGGCAGCTAAAGCAACACAACGTAATTTACAAACACTTGTTGAGGATGGTGTGCATGTCATCATGCCTGATGCAGGTGAGCAAGCATGTGGTGATGTGGGTTTAGGTCGTATGCCTGAACCTGAAGATATTGCGCGTCAAGTCGCTGCTTATTTCCACAAAGCACAACGTGCGATAGCAGAGAAATTTGGTTTGCTGGCAGGTAAGCGTGTGACGATTACGGCTGGTCCAACGCGTGAAGCAATTGACCCTGTTCGATATATTTCTAATCACAGTACAGGGAAAATGGGTTTTTCTTTGGCAGCAGCATGTTATGCCGCGGGTGCAAAAGTCACTTTAGTTGCTGGGCCTGTGAGTTTGGATACGCCAAATGGTGTAGATCGAATCAATGTGAAGTCTGCAATGCAAATGCTTGATGTGAGTATGGATCAACTCAAACAAGGTTGTGACATCTTCATTGCGACGGCTGCGGTAGCAGATTATCGTGTTGCCGAAGTGGCTGAGCATAAAATCAAAAAAGCAGGTGATGAGCTTGCAGTTTCATTGGTGAAGAATCCAGATATTGTCGCAACGATTGCGCAACAGCAAGAACGTCCATTCATGGTGGGTTTTGCTGCTGAAACACAAAATGTTGAGCAATATGCTGCTGGAAAACTGGTTGCCAAAAAATTAGACATGATCGCGTGTAATGATGTTTCTCGCCCAGATATCGGTTTTGCATCTGATGAAAATGCGATGACTGTATTTTTTGCGCAGTCTTACCATTTGGAAAAGCGTGAGTTAGAAAAAGCATCGAAACAAGAGATTTCACAGCAACTGGTTGAAGCAATTCATGATGCTTTGCTGCAAAAATAATTAAATCGTTCTTTTATCAAAATGCAACGAAATCGTTGCATTTTTTATGTATGCTCAACGCATAGAGCATTTAAAATTTGAACGTCCATTTGAGTTCAAATCATGATGTTCAATCAATCATAGCCACAGTTTTGATAGGGATATCCTAATGATGAAAAAAACTTTAGCCACCGCCGTTATGTTGTCATGTTTTGCATTTAGTAGCACTGTTATGGCTGCTGGTTTAGAAGATGATATGAAAACTTTAGGTAAAAATTATAAGGCGTTTAACCAAGCGACGAGTCCACAAGCTGCGACAGCTGCATTAAATAATATGCGTAGCGCAGCGGCTCATTCAAAACAATATAAGTTGGCTCCAAATACCACAGATAAAGTCACTAGCTCACCTGCTTTATTTGAACAAATTATTGTTGAGATTGATAAAGCGAAAGTACTTGTTCAAGCTGGCAAGTTAGATGAAGCGAAAAAACAAGCCAAAAAAATTGCTGAACTGCGTGATCAAGGACATAAACATTACATGCATTAATTGATGGAGAGTCGATGCTCTCAATCATGAAGCTGTACTCAAAGGAGTGCAGCTTTTTTTTATTGGTTTAATACCGCGAAAATCAAAATGTAGACTCAGCATGATTCGGATTTTCACTGAATTCTAAAGTTGATACAGTAAAATAAGAAATAATGAGAGGTGGTGAAATGTCCTCGCAACAACACTACGAGCGTATTGCTCAAGCAATTGACTATATTCAACAGAATTTTCAACAGCAACCGCAGTTAGACGATGTGGCAGCCTATGTGCATCTGAGTCCAGCACATTTTCAAAGGCTATTTACTGAATGGGTCGGCACGAGTCCGAAAAAGTTTTTGCAATATATCAGTATTGAATATGCCAAGAAGATTCTAAAACAGGATACAACTAGTATCTTGGATGCAACATTTGAGACAGGGCTTTCAAGCACCAGTCGATTACATGATTTATTTATTCAAATTGAAGGCATGACGCCTGCTGAATATAAAAATGGCGGGCAAAACTTAACTATTCATTATCATTTTGCAGAAACCTTGTTTGGGCAAGTTCTGATTGCCTCTACGGATAAAGGGATTTGTGCACTGACATTTGTAGATCGAGCAAGTGAAGCATTGGCACAGTTAAAAGCTCAATTTCCTCAAGCGGCTTTTAATGAGCAAACAGATTCTTTTCAGCAAAATGCGCTTGCGCTGTTTCAAAAAGATCAAGATCAATTTGCTGAAATTAAACTGCATTTAAAAGGTACGCCATTTCAGCTCAAGGTCTGGCAGAGCTTACTCAAAATTCCGATGGGGCAACTTTCGACCTATGGTGAGTTAGCACATGCAATTGATCATCCAAAAGCAGCGCGTGCAGTAGGCACGGCAATTGGACGTAATCCTGTGGCATTTTTGATTCCCTGTCATCGTGTGATTCAGTCTACGGGTGTATTTGGAGGATATGAATGGGGAACAACACGTAAGACCGCATTAATCGGTTGGGAAGGGGTTCAGGCACATGCCACAATTTGAATCTGCTCAGATCGCAAGTGTGATTGAAAAAATTAGGACTACTGATTGGAATCAGATCAGTGATCAACTACATCAGCACGGTTTTGCAACGATTCAAAATGTACTTTCAGCACAGCAATGCCAAACACTTCGAAATTCATATTCAGATGAATCGTTATATCGTAAAACTGTCAATATGCAGCGTTATCGATTTGGCTTAGGTGAATACAAATATTTTAATTATCCTTTGCCAGATTTAATCCAGCAGATCCGACGTGAAATTTATTCTTTCTTAGTTCCTGTCGCAAATGCGTGGTTTGATGTCCTCGATTTAGGTGATCCATTTCCAAAAGCACATGAAGAATTGTTGAAACAATGTCAGCAACATCAACAAAGCAAAGCAACTGCACTGATATTGAAATATCAGCAAGAGGGTTTTAATACCTTACATCAAGATATTTATGGTGATGTGTATTTCCCACTGCAATTGGTGATTGTTTTAAATCAGCAAAATGAGGATTTCATTGGTGGTGAGTTTGTTATAACGCAGCAAAATCCTCGTGCTCAGTCTAAAGCAATGGTATTACAACCCAATCAAGGTGATATTTTGATTTTCACCACCCAGTTTAAACCTGAACAAGGAGTTCGAGGCTATCATCGTGTGAATATGAAGCATGGTGTCAGCACTGTTTTGCAAGGCGAGCGTTATAGTTTGGGGATTATTTTTCATGATGCTGTGAGTTAGTGTGATGTGGCAGCATATTGATATAGAGCAGAGCGATTTACGACAGAAACTAAAACGCGGTGAAATTCGTTTTGCTGGAAATCGTCAGTTGAAAATCTATGGCACTTTGACTTGTCATTCGGGTAAGCGCATGATGAAAACGAACCGTGTCTTTTTTACAGATGAAAGTGAAGCTTTAATGCAAGGTTATCGACCTTGTGGACATTGTATGAAAACAGCATATAAGAAATGGAAAAATGCAATTATTTGATATTGAAGCAGACTCAAAGCAAAACCATTTACCTTATGACGGTACAGTAAATTACTACGGTAAAGTCGTCTCATCCCAGCAAGCTGATCATTACTTTGATGTGTTGTTACGCAGTATTGAATGGGAAAATGATCAAGCAGTCATTTTTGGTCGTCAAATCATCACGAAAAGAAAGGTCGCATGGTACGGTGATCGTGGCTATGAATATACCTATTCGAATGTAAATAAATATGCTTTAGCTTGGACGGACGAATTAATAGAACTTAAAGCTTTAGTTGAACAATTGTCAGGTGAAACATTTAATTCATGTCTTCTCAATCTCTACCATACAGGTGAGGAGGGGATGGCTTGGCATAGTGACGGGGAAATTGATCTTAAGAAAAATGGCGCAATCGCTTCGCTAAGCTTTGGGGCAGAACGAAAATTTGCATTTAAACATAAGCAAACCAAAGAAAAAGTTGAACTGTATTTGGAACACGGCAGCTTACTAGTGATGAAAGACACAACCCAAAGTTATTGGTTACATCGCTTGCCGCCTACCAAGAAAGTCAGCACTGCACGCATTAACTTAACGTTTAGAACCATTGTTGAATGACATAAAAAAAAGGACTGATATTCAGTCCTTTTTTGTTGCTATCGCAATAACGATTATGCTTGACCTTGCGCATCAGCATCCGCTTGTAAGCGTTGCATATTTGCTTCAAATTCAGCATCAAAGTTAATTGGTGTAAGCAATAATTGAGGGAAGCTACCCTTAGTCACTAAATCGTTCACCGCTTCACGTAAGAATGGGAACAAGATATTTGGGCAGTAAGCACCTAAGATGTACGGAAGACGGTCTTCTTCAACGCCATCAACCAAGAAGATACCTGATTGAGTTACATCAACGATGAACGCAGTTTCATTTTCGTTATTTGCTTGAACCACAACTTTTAAAGACACTTCATAGTGTGTTGGATCAATTTTTTCCGCCGCAGAAGATAAATTGATATTGAGTTCTGGTTGCCATTGTTTAGTAAATACTTGTGCACCCGGAACTTCAAAAGAAATGTCTTTAGTATAAATACGTTCTAACGCGAGTTGTGGTTGAACTTGTTCTTCGCTCATTGTTTTTCCTTAAATCTTGGAGTGTTGTTAAGCTAATAATTGGTCGAGTTTACCTTCACGCTCTAAAGCATAAAGTTGATCGAAACCACCGATAAATTGATCTTTAATAAAAATTTGAGGCACTGTACGGTGATTGGTACGTTGCATTAACTCAATACGAACTTCTGGCGCTTCATTTGAAAGATTGATTTCTTTAAAAGCAACGCCTTTACGCTCAAGTAATTGTTTTGCACGTACACAGTATGGGCAAGACAGTGTTGAATAAATTGTGACGTTTGGAGTTGTCATCTTATTGCTCCTTAAGCTTTTGCTTTGCTTTTAACGAGGGGTAAGCCTTGTGCTTTCCAGTTGCTGATACCGCCGTCTAAACGATAACTATCGCTATGACCGACTTTCTGCAATGCTGAACCAGCAACTTGCCCTAAGTTACAAATAAAGACCAATGGACGATCACTTGCTTTTAATTCATCAATATGACTTGTGATTTGGCTGTATGGAATGTTGCGGCTGCCACTAATGTGACCATCGCGGAAATCTTTTCCATCACGTAGATCGATCAACATTGCATTTTTTGCTTTGACCAAAATACCTAGAGATTGCGGCGAGATTTTACGACCATTGCGTTGCCCTTCTAAAATAAAGAACAACACGATTAATACGGCAAGCGTACCAAATAAGAAGGGGTGATTCCCCATAAACTCTAACCAGCGTTCCACAAGTCACCTAAAGTTAAAATCAAAATTGATCCTGAGTATAACTTATCTCAATGGTGATCAAAAATGTTAGTTCAAGGGTGAAGCATCAAGAAAGTTAACTTTTTTGTTGAGCTTCTTGAATTTCATCAATAAGACGTAAATAACTGTCTAAACGACGCGGTAAAATTTCACCAGCATCAACCGCTTGTTTCAACGCACAATTTTTTTCATGTGTATGGGTGCAGTTACGGTACTGACATAGTCCAAGATGTACTTCAATCTCAGGAAAACCTGTACGTACCTTTTCTAAACTAAGATGCCAGAGTCCAAATTCACGGATTCCAGGTGAATCGATCAATGCACCGTTTGTTCCAAATTTAATCAAACGTGTTGAAGTCGTGGTATGTTGCCCAAGTGCAGAGTTCTCTGAAATGACATTGGTTTTCTGTGCTGCATCAGGAACGATGGTATTGATCAGCGAGCTTTTGCCTACGCCTGACTGCCCAACGAAAGCAACAGTTTCATTATCCAAGCGTGCTGCAAGCGCAGACAAATCACCGCGTGAATGACAAACCAAAGTTTCATAACCCAATGCTTCATATTCACTGAGTAGGGTCAGAATCGGATCATTTTCAGTGAGCAAGTCTGATTTATTCAACACCAGTAGGGCTGGAATATTTGCGTCAGCACATGCAACGAGATAGCGATCAATCAATGTCGGTGCAGGTTCTGGTAAGGGTGCAAATACAATCACGATCAGACTGATGTTTGCGGCAACTGGTTTAACTTTATGATAACGGTCTGGACGAGTCAGCAATGACTTTCGTGGATAGATCGCGGTAATGATACCCAGACCTGTATTCGGATCAGCTTGCCATTTTACTCGATCACCTGTGACCAATAATTCTAAGTTAGTACGGGTGTGACAGCGCCAAACACTGTCTAATTCAATCGGTTTCCAGAACGGTTCTGGTTCACCATCAGCGACTTGTGGTTTTTCGGGGTGCTGCTCAGGCACAGATAAAGCTTGTACTTCGAGTTGACGACCATAATGTTGAACAACCAGTCCATCCAAATCCTGCGATGTATCAATGTCGTCTTGACGCGATTTATGCTGTTTTTCAATACGACGTTGCTGCTGTTCGGTTAAACGACGCTTACGAATTAAAGCCATTCATATCCCAAAAAATCCACACTTTGAAGACCGCAAAAATAGCACGAAGCCGCTATAGAATTACAGCCAAGATGTAATTAATTTGCTACTATTGATGTTTTTAAGCACTTTAGAATCGCTATTTATGAGCAGCACCCCAGATACACGATTAATTTGGATCGACCTAGAAATGACAGGTCTTGATACCGATAATGACAAGATTATTGAAATTGCAACAATTATTACAGATGACAATCTTAATATTATAGCTGAAGGTCCTGTTCTTGCTGTTCATCAATCAGATTTGATTCTAAACGCAATGGATGAGTGGAATACCAAGCAACATGGTCAATCTGGTCTGATTGAACGTGTACGTCGTAGTAAGTTATCTGCACCAGATGCAGAGCAGCAAACGCTTGAGTTCTTAAAAAAATGGGTCAACCCAAAATCATCACCAATGTGTGGTAACTCAATTTGCCAAGATCGCCGTTTCTTGCATCGTTTAATGCCTGAGTTGGAACAATTTTTCCATTACCGTAATTTAGATGTGTCTTCTGTAAAAGAGTTAGCAAAACGCTGGAGACCAGAAATTATGAGTGGTCTGAAGAAAAATGCCTCGCATTTGGCGATGGATGATATTCGTGATTCGATTGCAGAGTTAAAATATTATCGTGAATATTTCTTTATTATGAATCACGACAAAAACTAATCGAGCAAGTTAATTGTTTGATAATTAAAGGAGCGGATGCTCCTTTTTTATTGAATGTAAAAAAATATTGGGCTTGGTTAAAAAATCGCTTAAACTCAGCGTTTTATTGCGAAATATAAAAAGAGAGCATACATGCAAAGTAATAATCCAATTTTAACTCGGGTAGAAACCTATAGTGATTTAGCTGAACCAATGACGATCCAAGGGGCGATTCAAAAATCCGTCCTTTTAACCGTAATTGCTGCGGGTCTAGGCATCGCATTATTTTTCTATTGTGCGATGACAGCAAATCTTTCTATTGCATATGCCGCTGCAATCGTTGGCGCAATTGGTAGTTTTGTTCTTGCTTTAATTACCACATTTAAATCAAATACTGCACCTGCTTTAGCGATTCCTTATGCTTTATTTGAAGGCGCATTTTTAGGTGGCATTTCCTTTATTTTCCAATTGAAGTTTCCTGGTGTGCCATTACAAGCATTACTGGCAACTTTTATTACGACATTGGTGTTATTTGGTTTATATAAATTCCAAGTGATTCGTGCGACAGAGAAATTTAAATCGATTGTGATCTCTGCGACATTGGCGATTGCTTTGGTGTTTGTGGTGCAAATTATTTTACGTTTAGCTTTTGGCTCAACTATTCCTTACATTTTTGAAAGTAACTGGTTGGGTATCGGCTTTGCTGCTTTTGTTGCGGTGATCGCTTCATTAAACTTGATCTTAGACTTTGATTTGATTGAAAGTGCTGCTGCGCAACGTGCACCAAAATCATTTGAATGGTTATGTGGTATCGCATTACTCGCAACTTTAGTTTGGATGTATTACTCATTCATGCGCTTGTTGAGTCTGATCCAAGGTGATGACTAAGCTTTTGCTTAAAAATAAAATCGTCTTCATCTGAAGGCGATTTTTTTATGCAAGATTGTAAAAAAGATGGATTATGCAATTCCGAAATTGCTGGAATATTGGCATGATGTGGTGAAAATTTTTCGAGTGAGAATAAGATGTCACAAGGACTTTTAGCTGGTAAACGTTTTTTAATTGCTGGCATTGCAAGTAAATTATCAATTGCTTACGGTATTGCTGCTGCATTACACCGCGAAGGTGCGGAGCTTGCGTTTACTTATCCAAATGAAAAGTTGAAAAAACGTGTTGATGATTTTGCAGCACAGTTTGGTTCAACTTTGGTTTTCCCTTGTGATGTTGCTGTTGATGCAGAAATTGATGGTGCATTTGCTGAATTGTCGAAACATTGGGATGGTTTAGATGGTGTTGTGCATTCAATTGGTTTCGCACCAGCACATACATTAGATGGCGACTTCACCGACGTGACAGATCGTGACGGTTTTAAAATCGCACATGACATTAGCGCATATAGCTTTGTTGCAATGGCGCGTGCTGCAAAACCTTTATTGCAAGCACGTCAGGGTTGTTTGTTGACATTGACGTATCAAGGTTCTGAGCGTGTGATGCCAAACTACAACGTGATGGGCATGGCAAAAGCATCTTTAGAAGCGGGTGTTCGTTATTTAGCTTCTAGCTTGGGTGCAGATGGTATTCGCGTAAATGCAATTTCTGCTGGCCCAATCCGTACATTGGCGGCATCTGGTATCAAATCATTCCGTAAAATGTTAGATGCCAATGAAAAGATTGCGCCACTAAAACGTAATGTAACGATTGAAGAAGTGGGCAATGCTGCATTATTCCTTTGCTCACCATGGGCTTCGGGCATTACAGGTGAAATCATGTATGTTGATGGTGGTTTCAATACGGTTGGTATGAGCCAAAGCATGATGGATGATGAATAATTAGATTAATCTAAATTATTTAATAAAGCCGCTTTGATAGCGGCTTTATTTTTTGGGGGATATGGCAACTCAAAAAATTATAACGCCTAACTGAAAGAGCGCCGCAGGTATTTGCTGTAGTTATTTGTTATATTCTTTTGGCAATGGACAATCATAGTTAATATCAATCATATCAAGGTTCGTGATGGAAAAGTTGGCGTACTTTACGCCTTTTTGAGACACATTTTCTTCAGGTTTACCGTAGATGAAAACAAAGGCAGTTGGCTTCTCTTTTTGTATAATTTTTTCTAGGCGTGTGGTGATGAGTTTTTTAACCTTATAGCTATCAATCAAACGATCACCAATCATGACTGTAGTGATGTAGTCTTCTTCAGCTTTTGTGAAATGCTTTTTGAATTTAATTTGGTAGCCATAATTTGAAGGTAGCCTATTAATAAAGGCCCAGCCATAATAGATAACAGGATAATCAGGAAGAGTTTCTAAGTCCTGCTCCCAGATACATTTAAAAATGCTTTTATAATGGACATCTCGCCCCTCTATATTTACTCGTCTATAATCTAATGAGTCATCCTTTTTATAACGTATATAACGGCTCACAACTGATCTTATCGAATATATATTTCCTACACTGCCATTCTCTCTGAGAATAGTATCTGTAGGACGCTTGATAAATTGTGACTTTTTGATTGGCTTTTGATTCGAAAACCTATTTACTTTCGGTTCGTCATAGTAGGAGCTAGGTCTTTCTAACAGAAATACATCAACAACCGATTTATCAACAGAGAGTCGCTCTTCTTTAATAGGAACGCCATCTTCATAACATAAATTAAGAGGGACACCATTAAATATTTCACAGGACTCACTATGGGAACCGTAAATCCTAAAGTGAGGCACCATTTTCATATCTTGAACGTCTTCATCCAAGTTAGCGCAAGTTACCTGAGCTGAGCAATAAGTACCTGGACACAGAAATTTCTTCTTATCTTTAATTAATCCTGACCAATAAAAGTCATATGCTCTATCTGGATCAACATAATCATCAACTTCTATACTGTAAGCTATATCTAGCGACAAAGCCTGATCTCCCTATAAATATAATTATAGTTACACGGCAAATTTGCCTTATAATCAAAATTAAAATGCCATATAACTAATTCTACGCTTATCCAATATAATTATATTTTGATCAGCATATAAAACAGCAATATTTCCGTCAAGACACAAACGATGCGGAATATCATTTTATAAGTTTTTTTGATGTAATACTTAACTCAGGAATCAGCAATCTATTGAGAATATATCAATAAGAATAATTATCTATTTGTCATCCTATCCTTTATATGCTAATTAAGGCAGGTTTTTTGTTTAATCGAAACTTTTAAAGAGAATCTCGATAAACATATTATTTTTTAGCTTTCGGGGTAGGTAATAACGCGTGAAGAAAATAGCTGTTGTTTTTGGCTTTGTGATTTTACTTTCACTGCAAGGTTGTGCTGCGGTCATGGCAAGTAAGCAACCAAGTAAAAAGAATTTGACGGTTTTAGAGATTGGAAAACATCGTAATTATGTGATTTCCGAATTGGGAGCACCAGTCACATCAGAAACCGTAAATGGAGAACGTAAAGAGATTTATACTTTCCAACAAGGCTACTCAAAAGCAGCTAGAGTCAGCCGTACGTTATGGCATACGACTGCAGATATTGCCACGATTGGTCTGTGGGAAATCATTGGTTCGCCGACTGAGGTTTACTTTAATGGAGAACAACTTTCTTATGAGGTTGTTTTTGATGATCAAGATCACATCAAAAGTTCTCAGCTCATTAAAAATGAGCCAAAAACTGTAAGTGAGTAAGCAATAACAACTCGTGTGTTATTGCTCAGGTAGTTCTTTCACAGGACTTCCACCTAGCGCTTGCATTAAGGTCACATAGGCATTGTATTGACTCTGCTTGGTTTCAACTAAGCTCAGTCGTGCATTGCGTGTAGTCTCTTGTGCATCAAGTAAATTCTTTAATGCAATCGCACCATTACGATAACGAACTTCAGTGAGTCGCTCAGTTTTATCTGCTAATTCAAGATTGCGTTGTTGAAGCTGAACTTGTTGGTCAAGTTGAGTGCGATTCGATAACGCATTTTCTACATCAGCAAATGCTTGGTATAACGTTTGACGATATTGAGTAATGGCTTTCTCATATTCAAGATCACTAATCGCAATATCTTTCTTCATATCATTATATTGAAGAAAGGGCAGACTTAAACTTGCGCCTAAGGTGAGTGCTGGATTTTGCAAAAGTTGAGTCAATGAGGTACTCGAAGAACCCAAATTTCCAGTCAGATTAATCGACGGATAATAACTGGCTTTGGTTGCATCTTTACTGGCTAACGTTTTACGAAGACGTAACTCTGAGGCTTGTAAATCAGGGCGGCGAGATAAAATATCTGCGGGTAAACCAACAGCGATATTGGGTAATGCATTACGCGGTAATTTCGCTGGTTCTTGAATATTCAGTTGTTGTACAGGTTCATGTAGCAGTACAGCGAGAGCAGTACGTGTTTCTACACGTTGTTGTTCGATCTGGCTCAAACTTGCTTTTTGACTTTGCACAGATTGTTCAGCTTGCGTGAGATCTAAGCCAGAAACCGCACCTGCTTTATATTGCGATTGAACTAAATTATAAATCTTTTGAGTCGAGGCTAAGTTTTGTTGAACGGTTTGATAGCGTTCATTGAGATAGCCCAATTGCCAATACAGTTTTGCAGTTGTTCCTACCAAACTTTGTGCCGTTGCTTGTAAGTCTTGAGCACTGGCGAGTGCTTCCCAACGACTGGCTTCTGTTTGATTGGCGAGTTTTCCAAACAAATCTAGTTCATAACTTACACCGACACTAGCAGATAAGCCACGATCTGAGCCATCGCCTGAACGTAGATCATAGTTATGACCTGTCGAGACACTTGAGCTGGTGCGGATGCCTTGCTGATTTGCTGCCAAGCCAGCTTGTAAGCGGGCTTGTTTCAGTGTGATCCCTGCAACACTTAGATCACTATTCGTCGCCAAGACTTGATCAATCAACTGATTGAGCTGAGTGTCATTAAATAATGTCCACCATTGGTCTGTAAGCGCTACACTTTTATTGGTTTGCGCATCGTATTGGTATTGCTTTGGAACTTGTACAGATGGTGTGTTGTAAGGTGTTTTGACAACAGCAGAGCAGCCAGCTAGAGAAGTGCTAAGGCATAGGGCAAGTGCGATTTTATTTGGTTTGAATAACATTGCTTGTCATTCCTTTAATAATTTGAAAGAGCATGATTATCGAGACGGTGTCTTATCGAGTTCTCATCCATTTTCTGGTTAAGCCTTCGGCTCGACCTACTTTTCTTTCGGGAAAAGTAGGCAAAACCATTGTCATCCGCAAAACCTGTTATATTTTTCCAATTATCTTGATCTATCGCAGAAACAATATTTTTTGATACCACGCAGGTTGCGGATGACGTTCACGAGTATCATATTTCTAGGATAGATTTTTTCGCTATTATTCTCTTGCTAAAGCTGCAACTGGATCGAGTTGTGCTGCATTTCGTGCGGGTAAGAAACCAAAAACAATACCGATCAAACTTGAGCAGACAAAGGCTGCAACAATGGATGTGGTTGAATAACTCATCTCAATGATGCCCTTGGCAAAGTGCCCGATAATTTGTCCAATACCTAAAGACAGGAGTACACCGAGTACACCACCCAATAAGCAGACCAAAATCGCTTCGATCAAGAATTGCTGCAAAATATCACTTTGTCGAGCACCGACCGCCATACGGACACCAATCTCTTGGGTACGTTCAGTCACAGAAACCAACATAATATTCATCACGCCGATGCCACCGACGACCAGTGAAATGACTGCAATCGCTGAAATCAGCAGTGTCATGGTTGCAGTGGTCTGTTGAATTGTTTCACGAATACTGTCTGAGTTTTGAGTAAAGACATCCTGCGCGCCGTGGCGTTGCTCAAGCAAAGTCAAAATTGCATTTTCAGCCGCACTACTTGGATATTCATCTTTAATACGAACAATGATACTACGTACATTAGACTGGCCTAACATGCGGCTCATAACCGTTGAATAGGGGAGATAGACATTTAAGCTGTCTGAATTTCCCATAAAGCCTTTTTCAGCATCAATCACACCAATGACACGACTCGGCACACTACCCAATAAGATCACTTGTCCGAGCGGATTAGTTCCATCCGCAAAGAACGTTTTTTCAGTATTGGTATCGATGACCACGTCTTGCGCACGTTGAGTCACGCTGTCTTTATCAAAAGCTTGTCCAGACTTAAAGGTCATGCCTCGAACATAGAAGAAGTCGGAACTCACACCATTGACAGTTGCTGAGGCTTCCGTTTCTTTAAAGCGTAAAGTGACGCTTGTATTCACAGAAGGGCTGACACCATCGACATAGGGTTGCTCCGCTAAAGCTTCACCATCGGCAGGAACGAGGGTCTTGGTTTGTGATGCTCTTGAGTTATCACCAAAGCCACGACCTTGATATACGGTGATGGTGTTGGTTCCGAGACTGCTGATATTTTCCAAAATCTGTTTTTGTGAACCATTACCGAGTGCAACAACAGACACTACAGAGGCGATCCCGATAATGATTCCGAGCATGGTCAAAAAGGTTCGCATTCGATGTGCATTCATGGCAAGCAGTGCCATACGGAATGCTTCACCCAAGCGATCTAGAAAAGATCGCCATGCAGAGGTTTTCTTCTGCGGTGTTCTTTGTAGTGTTTGACGTTCTAAATCGGCATCATCATTTTCAGGTGTATTTGCGCGGTCTGAGATGATATTACCGTCACTAATCTCAATAATACGTGTCGCATTTTTTGCAACATTCATATCATGGGTGACTAAAATAATAGTATGACCTTTGGCATTGAGCTCACGTAAAATACGCATCACTTCAATACCGCTATTCTTATCCAATGCACCTGTGGGTTCATCGGCAAGAATCACATCGCCACCATTCATCAGTGCGCGTGCAATCGAAACACGTTGTTGCTGACCACCTGAAAGTTGGCTTGGACGATGATGTAGTCGCTCTTCTAACCCAAGTTCAGAGAGCAATTCAGCTGAACGCTCCTGACGTAGATGGCTCTCTACACCCGCATAGATCGCTGGAACTTCAACGTTACCAGATGCAGTTAAATCACCAAGCAAATGATAGCGTTGGAAAATAAAGCCAAAATATTCACGACGTAATTGTGCAAGTTCGTCAGGTTCAAGCTGTCTCGTCTCACGGCCACTGACTAGATAGCTTCCGTCTGTTGGTTTATCCAGACAGCCCAAGATATTCATTAAGGTTGATTTACCAGATCCCGATTGCCCAACAATCGCAACCAATTCACCTGCATAAATCTTTAAATCAATACCTTTGAGAATTTGGACTGTACCTTCACCCGCAGGGAATTCCCGAGTCAGTTTGCTGACCTCAAGTAGTGGCTGTGATGAATGTGTTTGATTTTGAGTCATATTACATTCTCATTGCACGTTGATTGCTACGTTTTGCTGATTCATTTGAACTATCAGTTGCATCAGCAATCACAACTTGATCACCTTGTTTAAGTCCTTTCAGGACTTGCGCTGTCACGCGGTTATTAAGACCAATCAGAACAGGTTGAGGCTTCGCCGTGCCATCAGCTTGCAAGACACGCACCATGCCTGTTGTCGCTTTACCTTGAGACACGAGTGCTTTTTCTTGATCGGTTAACTCTAAACGTTTTGGACGTTGTGCATTTGCTGTTTCAGGTTTTTGTGTGGTATCAGTTGATGCGTTATTTTTACTGTTTTGTTTTTGATTTGAACGCTTGCTTTGAATCGCAGCCGCAGGAATGGTTAACGCATTTTTTGCTTCCGCTAATACAATATAAACTTGTGCAGTCATATCAATACGAAGCTTGCCATCATCATTGGGCACATCAAATAACGCGTTATAGTAAATTGCAGATGTCGATGACGATGAACTGGTCGTCGTGCTTTCTGTATTGATTGAGTCAGGAGCTGGCTCTACTTGGCGCAAGGTTGCATAGTGTTTCTTCTCACTATTCCCCAACGTTGTGAAATACACCGTTTGACCTTTTTCAACTTTCATGACGTCCGCTTCTGAAATTTGTGCTTTGACAGTCATAGTGTCTAAAGTCGCTAATTTCACAATGGTTGGTGCGGTTTGATTGGCGTTTACGGTTTGACCTTCCTCTGTCACGATCGCAACAATTGTTCCATTCATCGGTGCAACGATACGGGTATAACCCAAATCTTCTTTTGCTGTTGCCAATGTTAAACGCGATTGCTCAATTTGTGCATTGATCGCTGCGATTTGCGCTTGAGCGGTTTTGTAATTTGCCAATGCAGTTTCAAGCTCAGCGCGGGAAGTTGCATCTTGGCTATACATCGCTTGTTGGCGTTTATATTCTGCTTCAACTTTCGCTAAATTCGCTTGTTGTACAGCCAGTTGAGCTTGTTGGTTTTTAATGCTTGCTTCTGCTGTTTTTAAATCATTTTCTTGCCGAATCGAATCAATTTGCGCAATCAATTGACCTTGTTTTACTTGATCACCCAATTGCACATACATTTTTTTCACCTGACCAGACACCTGTGCGCCGACACTCACCATTTTGGTTGCTTCAAGTACACCTGTTGCTAATACTGAATCTTCAATATCGCCACGAGAGACCTCTGCACTAATGTACTGTGGTTGCTGTGCTTTGGGTTTAAAGAACATCCATCCGAGTGCTGCGATGATGAGCACGCCGATAGCGATCATAATAATTTTGCGAGATGGTATTTTTTTAGACGTTGTTTTTGGCATGGCGACAGGTCAAAAGTGAGAACTGGACTTAGTATAAAAGTGAAATAAGGATAAAGCGTGAATATTTTTAATCTAGAATGAGAATTATTTTCTATTTTTTCCACATACTTATTTTATAAATATATGATAAATACTTTTGACCCCAGCCTCCGCGTTACTTGCAAGTGCAATGCCGCCATGCGGTGGAAGTGTGTATTCACGCGGATTGATTCGAATCAAGTTGGATGCGAAGCGCTCACTGAAATATCGCACGGTTGGAATCGCTGTACCTGCACCGATTTCAATCACGATCGGATTGCGATGTACTTTGATGAAGTGATCCAAACGCTGACTTTGTAGGTGATGTCGATGGCTTAACCAATCATAGTCATCAAACATTAAAATATTAGGACGCGCTAAATGACCGCAGTGAGGGCAGCGCGGTAACTCACCTAACCATTGGCACTCTTGATGATCAATTTCAGGAGAAATATTATCTGCTGACCAAATCTCTTGCTGGCAAGATTTTAGACATTGTAAATGATGAATTGAGCCATGACATTCATAGATGTTGGCCGAGTCAAAGCCCGCTTTTTGAAATTGCCCATCGACATTTGAGGTAAAGATAAAATAGGGTAGTTGTAATGTTTCTGCCAATTGCTTGAGTAAAGTAAATCCTCGATGCGGTTTAGTTTGACGATAGAGTGCGAGTCGATGTCCGTAGAATCCCCATGCTAAACGGGGATGACGTCTAAAAGCGGCAGGATTGGCTATTTCAGTAAAGTCGATACGTTGTTTTCCAAGCTCAGGATAAGCTTGCCACATGCCATGATTGCCTCGAAAATCAGGTAAACCTGAGTCCACTCCCATACCAGCACCTGCTGAAATGATTAAGCTGTCAGCACGCTGGAAGACTGCTTTAATTTTCTGAGTTTGATCAGGGCTTAAATTAAATGCCATTGCTTTTACCTTGTTATTATTATCTTGAGTTTAGGTTTGATTTTAAGCAGATTGGGTAAATAAAGTTTTTCCACATAGTTCACTGACGGCTTGAAGCATTAAATGCTCAGCGCTTTCTTTCGACATGCCTTTAATCGATGCATCGATACGTAATAATAGCTCTGGCCAAGTGAGAAATTGCCGAGGGTTTAGGCGACGTAAAGCTTGCTGATATTGTGAAACTTTGGTTTTCCAAATCCCGAGTTGTAATGCATTGTGTGGTTGCTCAAAAAGTTGCATCAGTAAACGCATTTCTTTACTGAGTGTCCATAAGATCAAACTGTCGGGTTCACCCGCGGCAAGTAAGTATTGATAGATTTTGACAGATTGAGTCAAATGACCTGCCAATAATGCATCGCTTAAATCATAGGTGGTATAGCGCGATTGATCCTGTAAACATGCATAGAGCTGCTCAATTTGAATTTGCTTAATATCAGGAAAGGTATCCGCAACGCGCATCAAACTATTTTTTGCTGCGAGGAGGTTATGCTCATGATGTTGCATTAACCATTGCCATGCATCATTGTTGAGTGTGATCCCCAATTTTTCTGCTTCGATGGTAAGGATGCGTTGACGATCTTGAGGATAGTTTGCAGTAAGCGGGACAACAACACCATTCGCTTCAACGACTTGGAAAAAAGCCGACTTTAAACTACTGCTATCCTGTTTCGGTAACACGATTAACAGTAAGTTATGTTCATTATGTTGAATATAGCTTTTGAGTAGTTTTAATCCATTTGCATCAGGTTTGATATTGCCGTGTACTTCAATCGCAAGCTGCTGAGAAAATAGCGACAAACTATTCAATGCATTAAAGACATTTTTCCAGTCATTTACACTGCTGATGTCATAGCGTTGACGCTCAACTTCTTGCTGTTGCCAGCTTTTACGAAAAGCATCTAGCAGATTTTGCTCAAGTAAAGGCTCTTGACCATGCATAATCCATGCGCCACGAGCCTCATCTACACGTTTTAATGCTTGAACATAATCTAGTTTCATAAGTTGTAATTATGACTGTGCTTTAGGTAGACGGTTTGCTGCAATTTGACGTGTGATTTGTTGTGCCACATCGTCAATGACAATCTTGTCTAAATAAGATTCTTGTTGGTTGTCGGTGTTCACTGTTGCAACATCGTATTGATAACTACGAGAAGCAGTCAATGTCCGTGGTTCTGTGATTTTATTGCCTTGACGATCTTCGATTTGGAAGGTGACTGTTAGACGCAGTAATACTTCTGTCAATTTACCGTTTAGGAGTTGACGGCGAGGCGTGTAATCCAAAATACGAAGTACATAAGCATCGTTGGAGTTGCTCAGTTGTACGCCTGTTGCACTTAAATAAATGCTAAGTCGATTTTCAAGTTCATCAGTATTATCAGGTAATACCAATGTGAGCTTGTTATAAACCAACGGCGTCGCTGTTGGATTACTGCCTTTTAAATGGAAGCCACAACCGACTAAGCCTGCACTTAGGCCTAAAGTTAATACAACTGCTGCAACACGTTGAACTAAATGCATGCTTTGTCCTTATGATATTCCATCAAACATGGAAGATTTAAACTAAATAAATTGACCATATTTTAGAATCAAAGCCCGTTGAATGACAGCGGGCTTTGATGAGGTTTTGTTTATTGCTTTTAATCTGCCTTCTTTAAAGGGAGTCTTACAAGCTTTTAAACCACCAAGTTCACGAGTTTATTTGGCACAACAATTTCTTTTTTAGTCGGGCCAGTTAAGAATTGTTGCACTTCTGGTAATGCTTTTGCCAAAGCCAATAAATCATCTTTAGACATATCGACAGCGACATCTAACTTACCACGAAGTTTACCATTCACTTGTACAACAATCGTTTGCGTATTACGTGTCAATGCAGACTCATCAACTTGAGGGAACTCAGTCGTTGTTAAATCTTGTCCAAACTGAGCTAAAAGTTTTTGGCTCAAGTGTGGTGCAAATGGACCAAGTAAAGTGAGTAATGTTGTGATTGCTTCACGAGCAACAGCCACATCATTGTCATCTTTTGCTTCAAATTTGTTGCTAGCATTTAACAGTTCCATCAATGCTGCAATTGCAGTATTGAAAGCATGGCGACGTTCGATGTCATCACCCACTTTTTGAATGGTTTCATGGGTTTTACGACGTAAATCTTGCGCATCTGTAGAAAGATTTGCGCTATTGATTGCCGTTGCTTGATTACCTTTTTCCAAGAAGCCAGCAGCCAAACGCCATACGCGTTTCAAGAAGCGGTTAGCACCTTCAACACCTGCATCAGACCATTCTAATGATTGATCTGGTGGAGCAGCAAACATCATAAAGACACGAGCAGTATCTGCGCCGTATTGATCAATAATTGCTTGTGGATCAATACCGTTGTTTTTCGACTTAGACATTTTTTCTTGTCCACCGATAACAACTTCTTGACCATCACCTGAATATTTAGCAGAAAGGATACGACCTTTTTCATCACGTTCTAATTCGATATCAGCAGGGTTAAACCACGTTTTTTTGCCACTTTCAGCTTCACGATAGAAGGTGTCTGCCAAAACCATGCCTTGTGTTAACAAGTTAGTAAATGGCTCGTTGCCTTGTACCACACCTTCATCACGCATCAACTTATGGAAGAAACGTGCATAAAGTAAGTGCAAGATGGCATGTTCAACACCACCGATGTATTGGTTTACTGGAAGCCAGTTTTGCGCTGCTTCAGGTTTGACCATACCACCTGTAAAGTCAGGAGATGCATAGCGTGCATAGTACCAAGAAGATTCAACAAACGTGTCTAAGGTATCTGTCTCACGACGTGCATCGCCGCCACAACTTGGACATTTAGTTTCGTAGAATTCAGGCATTTTATTCAGCGGGTTACCTGAACCATCTGGTACGACATCAGTTGGTAACACGACTGGCAATTGATCTTCTGGTACTGGTACTTGTCCACAAGTATTACAGTTGATCATTGGAATCGGGCAACCCCAATAACGCTGACGAGAGACACCCCAGTCACGTAAACGGAATTGAACTTTCGCATTTGCTAAATTTTGTGGTTCTAATTTTGCAATGAAGGCATCAAAAGCAGCTTGGAATTCAAGGCCGTCAAATTCGCCAGAATTTACGAGTTTACCTTCTTTAGAGCCATACCATTCTTGCCATTCAGTTGCCGAGTATTCAGCATCGTCAGCACCTTTGGCATCAATTACTTGCTTGATTGCTAAGTTAAATTTATTAGCAAACTCAAAGTCACGTTCGTCATGTGCAGGAACAGCCATCACTGCGCCAGAACCATAAGACATGAGTACATAGTTTGCGATCCAGACAGGAAGTTCTTCACCTGTTACAGGGTGTTTTACGAACAAACCTGTTGCCATGCCTTTCTTTTCAGCAGTGGCTAAATCTGCTTCTGCTACTGAACCCATGCGGCATTCTTCAATAAATGCAGCCAGTTCAGGGTTATTCTCAGCTGCTTTCAAAGCCATTGGGTGCTCTGCTGCAACAGCAACATAAGTCACACCCATTAAGGTATCAGCACGCGTGGTATAAACCGTTAAGCCATCTGCATAGATTTCAGTATTGGCAGAAGGGAAAGTGATTTCCATCCCTGTAGAACGACCGATCCAGTTACGTTGCATGGTGAGGACTTGTTGTGGCCAGCCATCTTTTAATGTGTCTAAATCGTCTAATAATTCTTGTGCATAGTCAGTGATGCGGAAGTAGTACATTGGAATATCACGTTTTTCCACCAATGCACCTGAACGCCAACCACGACCATTTTCCACCTGTTCATTCGCAAGTACAGTTTGGTCTACAGGATCCCAGTTCACTGTTGAAAGCTTACGATAGATCAAACCTTTCTTATAAAGTTGTACGAATAACCATTGTTCCCAGTGGTAGTATTCTGGAGTACAGGTCGCAAATTCACGATCCCAGTCGACAGACAAGCCCAATTTTTTTAATTGATCACGCATATACGCGATGTTTTCAAATGTCCATTTTGCTGGAGCAACTTGGTGTGCAATCGCTGCATTTTCAGCAGGTAAACCAAAAGCATCCCAACCCATTGGCTGTAAAACTTTTTCGCCTTTTAAACGATAAAAACGGCTGATCACGTCACCAATGGTGTAGTTACGCACATGCCCCATATGCAGCTTTCCACTTGGATAAGGGAACATCGACAGGATATAGCGATGTTTGCCCTCTACAGTGTCTGCAACTTTAAAAACTTTGCGATTGTCCCAGTCTTGTTGAACTTGAGGCTCAATGGCGCTTGCTTGGTATTCGGAGTCAATGTGAGAAGTCGTCATAGGGATATGCGATACAACAAAAAATAAAAATAAGATTGCCGCACAGCATAGCGCAAAATCGCATGAAATGTCAGTGATTAGATCGGGATTTTATCTTCAAGGTGATAGAGAAGCTGCCACCTTGAAGATAAGCAAAAGTGAGTGGATATGGATTAGTAGTTAGAGTTTGCTGCAGGAGGGGCAGGCGGTGGTGGTGCATCACCTCTTGGAGCTGAACCAGATGCTGCTGGTGCTTCAGTGGCTTTATTGACAGGTGGTGGGTTATTTACTTGTTTTGCATCACCTTGCTCTGGTTGAGTTTGTACAGGAGGACGTTGGATATTGCTGCCATAAGTCGAAACTTTATCCAAGCGTTTAGCACCTTTGGGTGGTGGTGTCGCGGTGTAGTGCGTCGATCCATTTGCATCCACCCATTTGTAATATTGCTGTGCATAATTATGGCTAGAACCCAATAATAATGCTGTTGTCGTGGCCGTGTATAAGATTGTTTTTAAATAAGATGATTTCATATTTGATCTCCCCAAGAGAATTTTGTCTATATTCGATCAAAGTGCATAAATGTGCCGTCTACAATGACGAGTTTTATTAAAAAAGAAAATAGTTTTTTGATAAAAGGGTGAGTTGCTATGATCAGTAGGCTTTGTTTAAAAAAGCATCAGCTAAAAAATATTCGTTAAAATCTCTTTCTTTATCCTTGACATTGTTTATGAAAGCAACAAAAATGCTTGCTTTAGTTTTATATGCGTTTATTTGATCACCCTTCGAATAAATGTCATGGCTTGCAATGGACATTCTTTCTAGCCGAGAGAATGCTGTTTTGAAATATGTTTATCCCAGCATATTTTGATTCGAGATGTCATCAAGTTTATACGGCTGATGAGTCTCAGAAAATTTTTCCTATTGCAGCAAAAACGAGTAGAATACGCACACTTATAAGAAGTGCAAAAGTTAATGAATGAACACAATTTATGTCTCCCATAAATTGTGCAAACACTAGGGTGAATCACGTTGGAACTTTTATCTGGTGGTGAAATGCTCGTTCGTGCGCTTGCGGACGAAGGCGTAGAGCATGTTTTTGGGTATCCAGGCGGCGCTGTATTACATATTTATGATGCGCTATTTCAACAAGACAAAATTAACCATTACCTCGTTCGTCATGAGCAAGCTGCTGGTCACATGGCAGATGCATACTCACGCGTAACTGGCAAAACTGGTGTAGTTCTTGTAACTTCTGGTCCCGGTGCAACAAACACAGTGACTCCAATTGCAACTGCTTACATGGACTCAATCCCAATGGTGATTTTGTCTGGTCAGGTTGCGAGCCATTTAATTGGCGAAGATGCATTCCAAGAAACTGATATGGTGGGTATTTCTCGCCCAATCGTAAAACACAGTTTCCAAGTGCGTCATGCCAGCGAAATTCCTGCAATTATTAAGAAAGCATTCTATATAGCTTCATCTGGTCGTCCAGGTCCTGTTGTTGTTGATATTCCTAAAGATGCAACAAACCCTGCAGAAAAATTTGCCTACGAATATCCTGAAAAAGTGAAAATGCGCTCATATCAGCCACCTTCACGTGGACATTCAGGTCAAATCCGTAAAGCGATTGATGAGCTTATCACTGCGAAACGCCCAATTATTTATACGGGTGGTGGTGTTGTTCAAGGCAATGCTTCAGAACTGTTAACAGAACTTGCTCACCTTTTAGGTTATCCAGTAACAAATACGTTAATGGGCTTAGGTGGTTTCCCGGGTAATGATCCACAATTCGTGGGCATGTTAGGGATGCACGGGACATATGAAGCGAATATGACGATGCATAATGCAGACGTTATTTTAGCGATTGGCGCGCGTTTCGATGACCGTGTGACCAACAACCCTGCAAAATTCTGTCTCAATGCAAAAGTCATTCATATTGATGTAGACCCTGCAACTATTTCTAAAACGATCATGGCGCACATCCCAATTGTGGGAGCTGTAGAGCCTGTTCTTCAGGAAATGTTGGCACAACTCAAACAAATGAATGTGTCTAAGCCAAATCCTGAAGCGATTGCTGAATGGTGGTCTCAAATCAATGAGTGGCGTAAAGTTCACGGTTTGAAATATCAAATACCTACTGATGGTTCAATGAAGCCGCAGCAAGTTGTTGAAGCATTATGCAAAGTGACCAATGGTGATGCGATTATCACGTCTGACGTGGGTCAACACCAAATGTTTGGTGCTTTGTACTTTACCTACAAGCGTCCTCGTCAATGGATCAACTCAGGTGGTCTAGGGACTATGGGTGTTGGTTTACCGTACGCGATGGCAGCGAAACTTGCTTGTCCAGATCAACAAGTGGTTTGTATTACAGGTGAAGCATCGATTCAGATGTGTATCCAAGAGCTTTCGACATGTAAGCAATACGGCATGAATGTCAAAATTCTTTGCTTAAATAACCAAGCTTTAGGCATGGTAAAACAATGGCAAGACATGAACTATGAAGGACGTCATTCAAGTTCATATGTTGACTCATTACCTGACTTTGCAAAATTGATGGAAGCATATGGTCACGTCGGCATTCAGATTAACCATGCAGATGAGTTGGAATCTAAATTAGCTGAAGCGATGGCAATTAATGATAAATGTGTATTCATTAATGTCATGGTAGACCGTACTGAACACGTATATCCAATGTTGGTTGCGGGTCAGTCAATGAAGGATATGTGGTTAGGTAAAGGGGAGCGTACGTAATGAGACATATTATTTCTGTACTCGTTGAGAACGAAGCAGGTGCGCTTTCTCGTTTAGTTGGTTTATTTAGTCAACGTGGCTATAACATTGAAACACTCAATGTTGCACCGACTGAAGATGAGACATTATCGCGTCTGACGCTGACGACCTATGGTGATGATCACAAAATCGAGCAAATTACCAAACAGTTGAACAAGCTTGTTGAAGTGGTAAAAGTGGTTGATTTATCTGAAGGTGCGCACATTGAGCGTGAGCTGATGTTAATTAAAGTGAAAGCTTTAGGTGCTGCCCGTGCGGAAATCAAGCGTACAGCTGATATTTTCCGTGCACAAATCGTAGATGTTACACCGACTACATATACGATTCAGATTGCAGGGACTACCGATAAAATCGATGGCTTTATTGATGCGCTTGCGGAGAACACAATTCTAGAAGTTGTGCGTTCTGGTGTATCGGGTATCGCGCGCGGTGAAAAGGTTTTAACAATTTAATAGGCTGTCCCCAATTCTTCATAGTGAAATGCAAGAATTGGGAGCTTACAAAAGATCTGTCCTTGTACAACAAGGGAAATGACAAAAATTTTAGCGGAGAAAACAGATGCAAATTTTTTACGATAAAGACTGTGACTTATCTATCATCCAAGGTAAGAAAGTTGCGATCATTGGTTATGGTTCACAAGGTCATGCTCACGCACTTAACTTGAAAGACTCTGGCGTAGACGTAACTGTTGGTTTACGTGCTGGTTCAACGTCTTGGAAAAAAGCTGAAAACTCTGGTCTTAAAGTATCTGAAGTTCCAGCTGCTGTTGCTCAAGCTGACTTAGTGATGATCTTGACTCCAGATGAGTTCCAAGCTCAGCTTTATCGTGACGTAATTGAGCCAAACATCAAAGAAGGTGCAACGTTAGCATTTGCTCACGGTTTCTCTGTTCTTTATAACCAAGTTGTTCCACGTAAGGACTTAGACGTAATTATGGTTGCGCCTAAAGCACCAGGTCACACTGTACGTTCAGAATTCCAACGTGGTTCAGGTGTTCCTGACTTAATCGCAATTCACCAAGATGCTTCTGGGAATGCACGTAACGTTGCGCTTTCTTACGCATCAGGCGTAGGTGGTGGTCGTACTGGTATCATCGAAACTTCTTTCCGTGAAGAAACTGAAACTGACTTATTCGGTGAGCAAGCAGTTCTTTGTGGTGGTGCTGTTGAATTGGTTAAAATGGGCTTCGAAACTTTGGTTGAAGCTGGTTATGCACCAGAAATGGCTTACTTCGAATGTTTACATGAGCTTAAACTCATCGTTGACTTGATGTTCGAAGGTGGTATTGCTGACATGAACTATTCAGTATCTAACAATGCTGAATATGGTGAATACGTAACTGGTGTTGAAGTAATCAACGAACAGTCTCGAGAAGCTATGCGTAATGCATTGAAACGTATCCAATCTGGTGAATATGCGAAGATGTTCATTCAAGAAGGTGCGTTGAACTACCCATCAATGACTGCTCGCCGCCGTCAAAATGCTGCTCACGGTATTGAAGTTACAGGTAATAAATTACGTGCGATGATGCCTTGGATTCAAGCAAACAAAATCGTAGATAAAGAGAAAAACTAAGTTTTTCATTTATCCCAAAAAGCCTCGTTGAATACGGGGCTTTTTTATTTTGATAACAGAGTTATAACAATTTTGATTAAAAAAAAGCCTAATATAGAAATGTTAAATGGCGAATCAAAGCGATTTAAACGTGACAAAAACAACAAGATTGCTGCATTCTTCGATATTGCAGTTCAATTTAAAATCAACAAGAAAATACAAAGTTTAATTTTAAAAATATCTAGCTAAAATAATTAAGTCTTTTGGTCAAAAAGTTGTAATAAAAAAACAATACTTTTCATTGGTTTGAAATGATTATATGTTTTTATTCTATTGATTTATAAAGTGAAAAAGACTTGACCTTATGCTAGATGATGTTATTGTTAAGGAAAGTTTATGAATACACAATTTGTATCTTTTTTGAGTGTGAAGGATCGTTCTGATTTTGAGCAATTCGCTCAACAAATAAAAAAAAGTACTGAATAATCATGGAAGTCCTTTATGGTACACGTTGATTACGATAGCACATTGGTCATCGTTTCCATTCTGGTTGCAGTAGCAACTTGTTATGCTGCAGTTTCAATGGAAGAACTCGTTTTCAAAGCAGCTTATAAAAAGTTTGAAAAAAGCATTTTGGTGACGAGCGGCTTAATCTTAGGATTAGCAATATGGGCAATGCACTTTGTGGGAATGCTGGCTAGCCACTTGCCAGAAGGCTATAATTTTGACGTTAGTTTAACCATACTTTCTTATCTCGTTGGGGCTATTGCTTCTGTCTTTGCTGTTTGGTTAACAACCCGTCCAACATTACCGATGCCGCGTTTAATTCTTGGCGCAGTTTTTATGGGGCTGGGAATTTCGGGGATGCACTACACAGGGATGCTTGCGCTATCTGTTGAACATCACCAAATGCGTTACGATCCTTTACTGGTGATCTGTTCGATTTTGATCGCGATTTGTGGTTCTGGGCTTAGCTTTTTATTCGTTTTTAAATATAAGACAGCCGTAAAGTATCGAACTGGACTGAAAGCGATTGTTGCAGTGCTCATGGCATTGAGCATCGTCGGTATGCATTACACAGGAATGGCCGCAACCTCTTTTGATGAGAGTATCGCAAAAGTTCTCAGTGCCGCTCAGACAGAACAAAGTGTATTACTGTTCACCATTATCTTTATTACGAGTTTGGTTTTCGTTGCAGGTTTTGCGGTGGCTGTGCTTGAAGCTCGCTTAGAACAGCGTAATTTACAACTTACAAGAATCAATAGAGAGCTTGCAGCTCAATCTTTACATGATTCATTAACCAAATTACCGAACCGTTTATTTTTAACTGATTACGCAGAAGTCATCTTTAGCCATCATCGTTTAAGCGAGCAAAAAGCCGCTTTTTTATATATTGACTTAGATCGCTTTAAATCTGTGAATGATGCTTTCGGACATCATATTGGTGATCAGCTCCTGATCAAAATGGCAAATCGTTTACATGATAAGTTAACACCCTCTCAGAAGTTATTTCGCATTGGTGGTGATGAGTTTGTTCTGATTTCTGAAAATACAGATATGAATGAAGCGATGCAACTCGCCGAAGAAATTCTTCATTTCATTCAAGAAACCTATCTCATTGCAAATAAAGAAATCAATATTTCCGCTAGTCTTGGAATTGCGATGTATCCTGAGCATGGAACCAATGTTCAAGATTTACTGATCAATGCGGATGTTGCCATGCTGGCATCCAAAGAGCAGGGAAGAAATACGTATACGATTTTCCATTCGATGAGTGATCAGCAAGACGTTCGCAGTCAGTCTAAATTGATTAATGATTTATACAAAGCGGTTGAGGAACAGCAATTTGTGCTTTTCTATCAACCTAAATTTACTGCAAATTATGAAATTTGTGGTGTTGAGGCATTAATCCGCTGGAAACACCCAAGTTTAGGGCTGCTTACTCCACAAATGTTTATTGAGGGGGCGGAGAAAACAGGACTTATTATACCAATGGGGTATTGGGCACTAGAACAAGCTTGCCAGCAAATTCAAAAATGGGAGCAGAGTAACAGTACCTTTTATCCAATCGCCGTGAATTTATCAGCCTTGCAGTTCGAAAATAAAAAACTATTTTGTGTACTCGAAAAATTATTAGAAAAATATCAAATTCAACCTGAACACCTCATCCTTGAAATTACTGAATCTACAGCGATGCATCATATTGATTCGAGCATTCGAACCTTAGAGCGATTACGTAAGTTAGGGATTAAAATAGCAATTGATGATTTCGGTACAGGCTATTCAAGCTTCTTATATTTAAAAGATTTACCAATTGATGAACTTAAAATTGATCGTGGTTTTTTAACTGATTTACAGCCGAACTCTAAAGAAGAGGCAATCCTCGAAAGTATCATTCACCTTGCTGCAAAGTTGGGTCTCGTTGTGACGGCTGAAGGTGTAGAAACGCAACAGCAAGCAGATATATTGACAAGTTTGGGCTGTAATCAATTACAAGGTTATTTACTTGGTATCCCTGTCAATGTAGAAAGTTTAGTGCTGAATCAGCATCATCATTTTGCTTAATCAAGTAATTACCTCAAAATAAAAAGGTTGCTGAGTTGATAAATCACCAGCAACCTTTTTTATTTATTTTAGCTTTTTGATTAGTCTGAGCGTTTAGCTAACCATTCCGACACGACAGGCCAAACAGTTTGCGGTGCTTGGCTACCTGAAACCAAGCCCATATGACCACCTGGAACGATTTTAAATTCTTTATCTTCACTGCTGATCAAGCTCATTAATGGTCTAACGGCCTCAGTTGTGACGATGATGTCGGTATCGCCACCGATTGCGAGTACAGAGCAATCAATATCTTTGAAATAAGCGGTTTGCTCTCCGAACTTGACTACACCCGTTGAGAGTTCATTATCAATCCAGAATCTTAGAATGATGTCACGCATCACACCACCGGGGTAAGCCAGCATATTGTCTACAAATGAACTTGATGTCGCATGGTTAATGACAAATTGGCGATCGTTGAGGTTCTTCAATAAAACCCAATAGTTTTTAAAGTTACCAATTGGATCTGTAAGTTTAAAACCAAGAGTATTCTGCCATCCATGAATGTGGAAAAAACGGCTAGGAACTTGGCGAATCCTAAAATTGGTATTTGTCCGAACCCATTGTGCAGGCGTATTCAGGCGTTGATATAGCTTGCCGATATATCCTGATTTATGTGTATTGATCGGAGAGGCGAGGATCATTAAGTTTTTAATATTTTTATCTTTAAACAATGATGTATAGCATAGTGAAATTGCGCCACCTAAACTCCAACCATATAAAGATAGTTGTTGCTGACCGCTGTGTTCACGAATCTGCTGAAGAAAATCAGGCATAAAGATTTTGATGTAGGTCCCAAAGTTATATTTGGCTTGGCGTAGACTTGGTGTTCCCCAGTCAATCATATAAACATCAAAGCCCTGAGCGAGAAAGAAACGGATCAGACTGCGATCTGGAAATAAATCAAAGACTAAAGTATTTGCTGCAAGAGGCGGAATAATGACAAGTGGAACGCGATATTTGGAGCTGCTGTTTTCATTTTCTGTTTTGTAGTGACGCAAGCTAATAATTTCACGTTGGTAAATCACGTCATACGGTGTTTGCCCTGAAAGCGCCAGTTGGTGACCGCGCAAGACACGGTCAGTTGCATTTGAGAGAATATGGCGTGTTTGCTGACCAGCACGACTATTTAAGATTTTTTTAGCAGTAAGTGAGTTAAGCAAAGCTTGTTTAACTTTTGGCAATTGAGTCATCGAACAAAAACTCTGAGGTTGCTATGTTAGTAGCGGCATATTAGAAGAAAAAAGGCATAAGCTCAGTGACTCAGATGCTTAACTTCTTTTCCAAAATGATCAATTATCGCGATTTTGAGTTTTTCTTTCGGTTTTCATAATACTTTGTTGAATGTGTGCATGGCATAAGAAACTTCTAAAAATAGAATATATGATATTGCATATATACGGATATTCGAATATAAATATATAAAAATTTATCTAGTAAGACCATCATGTCACATACAGAATCTATCAAAATTTATCATAACCCTGCCTGTGGTACATCACGTAATACGTTGGGGCTAATTCGTAATACAGGTGTAGAGCCGACAGTTATTGAATATCTGCAAACGCCACCGTCTAAAGCAGAGCTTATTCAAATGATTCAAGATGCTGATTTGTCTGTGCGAGCTGCTATTCGCTGCAATGTTGATCCTTATCGTGATTTGAATTTAGCGCAAGAAGACTGGTCAGATGAGCAACTGATTGATTTTATGTTGCAGTATCCAATTTTGATCAATCGCCCATTTGTCGTGACTTCAGTTGGAACACGGTTATGCCGACCATCTGAAATCGTATTGGATATTTTGCCGATTGCTCAACAAGGGGCATTCACCAAAGAAGATGGTGAGCAAGTGGTTGATGAAAATGGACAGCGTATTCAATAAAAAATGTATTAAAAAATAAGAGGCTTGATATGGATCAGGTGAGTTTTTTTAAATGTTTGGCTGACGAAACACGTCTCAGTATTGTCACCTTAGTGACTGAAAATAAAGAACTGTGCGTTTGTGATTTAACTGAAAAGCTGCAACTCAGCCAACCGAAGATTTCGCGTCATCTTGCGCTATTGCGTTCTTCTGGATTATTGCAAGATCGTCGTCAAGGGCAGTGGGTTTACTACAGTCTTTCGGCTCAATTACCTGCATGGTGTTACGAGATATTAAATGTCCTCGTACAGCATTCACCAAATCATTTAGCCACTTTGCCAGCATGTTCGACGCAAAGCTATTGTGAGTAATACATTATGAAATTTCTGTTTTTATGTACAGGCAACAGTTGCCGTAGCATTTTATCTGAAGTGTTATTCAATAGCCGAGCACCAGAAGGCTGGAAGGCATATAGCGCAGGCAGTAAACCTTCTGGGCAAGTCCATCCGTTAACGATTGAGACATTAGTAAGTTTAGGTCTTTCTACTGATGGCTTGTGGAGCAAAACGATAGATGATTGTGAGCAATATCAGCTTGATGTGGTGATTACTGTTTGTGATTCAGCAGCACAAGAAGCCTGCCCTTTATATCTCGGTGGAGCAATTAAAGCACATTGGGGATTGGCTGATCCTTCACATCTTGATGTTCCTAAAGATGAAAAGCTACAAGCATTCCGCGTGACGGTTGATCATATTAATCGTCGTTTAGATGCACTGTTTGACTTAAATACTGCTGCCATGATGCGAGCAGAATTGATCAATGCAATCAATCAAATTTCTCACATCGAATAAGTGGACACAGATATGGCTAAATCAGGTTTATCCTTTTTAGATCGAAACCTTACGCTGTGGATTTTTATCGCGATGGGTTTAGGTGTAGCAATTGGCGTATTTTTTCCTCAGGCATCTATTGCACTTGATCAGATGAGTTATGACTCGGTCAATCTTCCAATTGCGATTGGACTGATTTTAATGATGTATCCACCGCTGGCGAAAGTTGACTATGCGACTTTGCCAGAAGTGTTTAAAGATAAAAAAACACTAACTTTATCTTTGGTACAAAACTGGATTATTGCCCCTGTATTGATGTTCATATTGGCCATCGTATTTCTACACAATTATCCAGAATATATGACAGGGTTAATCTTAATCGGGTTAGCGCGTTGTATTGCGATGGTATTGGTATGGAATGGCTTAGCATGTGGTGATAATCAATATGTGGCGGCTCTTGTTGCATTCAATAGTATTTTCCAAATTCTGTTTTTTAGTACCTATGCTTGGTTATTCCTGACTTTTTTACCGCCATACTTCGGTATTGCTGGGCAAGTTATTCAAGTTGATTTCTGGACTATTACCCATGCGGTGTTGGTGTATTTAGGTATTCCATTTTTCCTTGGATTTATCACACGGTTTGTGTTGATAAGTGCAAAAGGAGCGGAATGGTATCAAACTCAATTCTTACCGAAAATTAGCCCATTAAGCTTAGCAGCATTACTTTTTACTATCGTTGCTATGTTTAGTCTTAAAGGTGCTGATGTAGTAAGCCTGCCGATGGATGTGCTGCGTATTGCGATTCCATTGACGATTTACTTTGTGGTGATGTTCTTTATCAGCTTCTTTATGAGTAAGTCGATGGGAAATAATTATCCACGGACAACGGCAATTTCTTTTACGGCTGCTGGGAATAATTTTGAGTTGGCCCTTGCTGTTGCGATTGCGACATTTGGCTTGGCTTCGCCTGTGGCGTTCACAACAGTCATAGGCCCTTTGGTTGAAGTACCTGTGCTGATTGCATTAGTTTCCGTTTCGCTTTGGTTAAAGAAGAAGTATTTTGCACATGAACACAATTGATTCTAATCTGCCAAATTTGGATGTAGCGCTTCTAGCAAAACCTGCATTTAAACAAATTCAGGCGGTAGAGCTTGATCATCCACCTCGTATTTTATTGCTTTATGGTTCTAATCGAGAGCGGTCATACAGTCGTTTGGCTGTGTTGGAAGCCGGACGTATTTTGCAATATCTAGATGCTGAAGTGAAAATCTTTCACCCGAAAGGATTGCCATTGCCTGAAGATGCAGATTTAGAACATCCAAAAGTTAAAGAGTTACATGAATTATTGGCGTGGTCTGAAGGCATGGTGTGGTGTTCGCCAGAACGTCATGGTTCGATGAGTTCAATTTTTAAGTCACAAATTGATTGGATTCCTCTGGCTGGCGGTGCAATTCGTGCAACGCAAGGAAAGACCTTGGCACTCATGCAGGTGAGTGGTGGTTCGCAGTCGTTTAATAGCGTGAATCAAATGCGTATTTTAGGACGTTGGATGCGGATGATTACCATCCCAAATCAGTCGTCAATTCCAAAAGCATTTTTAGAGTTTGAGGAGGATGGGAGAATGAAACCATCTTCTTATTACGATCGAATCGTTGACGTGATGGAAGAGCTGTATAAATTTACTTTGTTGACGCGTGGGCAAAGCCAGTATTTTACTGATCGCTATTCGGAGCGCAAAGAATCCGCTGAGGAACTGTCCATGCGTGTCAATCAGCCTAGTTTGTAAATATCACTGTGAATGGTTCAATGATGATTATTGAGCCATTTTTAAAAAGCGGAAATCTTAAGTTACGATTTCCGCTTTTATTTTGTATTTCTCAGCGTTAGAGCTTTTCTCTGACCCAACCATAAGCTGCTGCAAATGGCAGTGCAGTTCTCGCCAAATAAGGGACATGCCATAAGCCGCCGTGATTAGCATTTTCCATGATCAGTTCGAGTGGATGGTCGAGTGGTCTTTCTGGATTTGCGGCACTTTCAGGATTATTTAAATCATGTATCCACAATGCAGCCATAATTGCATTGGTTGTTTCAGGACTAAATGTTTCCACATTAAATAAATCAGCGCCTGAAAAAGCAGCTTTCAGAATAGGATTCTTCGTGACGGAATGGGTTGTCGTTGATGGTGCGATATTAATCACCGCCTTTTGACCACGGGCACGTGCAGTTATTGCAAACCATTGTTGTAATCTTTTCGCAAGGGCATAGTTCGGTCCTTGCTCGATCACCATACAATCTGATATCCCGTATTGTTGTCCATTATCAGAGGCAATTAATTGTTCTGAATTGGCTTTAAAGAAATTGGTGAGAGAAATTTTGTGAATAGATTTGGTCAGGACTTTCTCAAGCAAAGGGCGTTGTTTAACTTTTTGCTCAATTGATTGCACCACCGATTTTGGAATCGCATAGATATCTGTTGGGGTCAGCATAAACATGATGCTGCTATCTGGTTTTTGCTGGCTTACCTGTTCCATGATACTAATCATGGCGATAGATACACGAACATGCTTTTCACCATCTAAATAGGCAATACCCGCGAGGTCTAGTGTTTCACTAAATGTATTTAGCCAGTTGGCAACTTCTGGGGTTTGGGTGAGCAAATTTGCCCCTAGCGTTTGTCCGCCATCGGCAGTTTGGGTTTGTGGTGCAATTAAGGTTGCATTGCCTTGCTTCACCACATTGGTGATTTTTTCCCAAATCGCAGTTTGCGGTAGATCAATTGCGATGATATTCGCACGCCATTTTGCTAGCCAACTTAAAGGACCTGCCTCTGAACCAGCACCAAACAGCACCATTGTCCGTTTGGATAAATCAAACCATTCAGGATGTTGTTGCAATACACGTAAAGCCTGAGCATGGCTTGGTTCGATAACTTGTTGCTTTTCCCATAAATCAATTTGTTTTAATAGTTCAGCACCTTGTAATTTTTTCCCATGATAAGGAATGTACCAAGGTTCTACTTCGGGATTGCCAGTACCCTGTAATATAAAGTTTTCAAAAGGCTGTTCTTTGATATTTTGCATTGCATGATTTAATGCATCGCTGTTGCCATCACGATTGAAGCTAAATAATGCTTTGGCTGTATCCAGTCCATGTTGTGCAATTCGAGTCGGATTCTGAACAGACTGAATTCCTGCTTCAACCAATTCCTGAAAATAGACAGGATAGTTTTTGCGCCAGTTTTTTTCTGCAATCAGTTTTGATACATACGGTGAATCTACACTTCGTAGTGCTGAGGTCAGAATTTGTTTAGCAGTGTGAGTTGTGCTTGGTGTCTTCTTTCCAGATGGAATTGGAAACTGTATACCATGATGATCAGATTGCGTTTTCTTGCTCAATTCATTACTCCACTGCATTTTCTATTCGTCATGTTCTACATCTTAGTAATTTGCAGAGAGAAAGGAGATGGCAAAAAGTTTATTAATCTCGCTAAACTGATATTTAATTGAAACTAGATATAAATTCCCTTTGTGTAAAAGTTAAAAGCCTAATCAATCGTATTAGGCATTTAACAAATGGCATTTGATTAGTTTGCTGTATCTAAGCTTGAGCTTGATACTCATTAATTACTTCAAGCGCTGCTCGGAAGGCTTCTTGAGTTGCTGGCGCGCCACAATAAGGCAAGCTATGTAACAATACTTCTTGAATTTCCTCAACACTCGCACCGTTGTTTAATGCGCCACGAATATGACCTTTCAACTCAGTTGGGCTTTTCAACGCCGTTAAAAATGCAATGGTGATCAGGGAACGATATTTACGTGGCAATACATCTTCACGTTGCCATGTAGAACCCCAAGCATGTTCATTGATCCAGTCTTGTAAGGGTTGGGTAAACGGAACAGTATTGTCTTGTGCACGTTTTACGAATGTCTCGCCCATAACTTCGGTACGTACTTTCAATCCATTTTCATAATCTTGTTGTGACATCATTTTTCTCGTATAGGTTAAAGGGAAGTCGTTTATAAACTGTGCTTTATAGTATCAAATGATTGTATTAGCGAAAGAGGTGGATCTGACTGAGGTGTTTGATTCGAGATAATGTTCGTTTTAGACAAGGTTCAATCCAGATTTAACTGATCTAACGTCAATAGATTATCTAGCTCGAATGATATCGAGTATGGT
This sequence comes from Acinetobacter sp. YQ_14, assembly GCF_043102985.1. NCBI lineage: Bacteria > Pseudomonadati > Pseudomonadota > Gammaproteobacteria > Moraxellales > Moraxellaceae > Acinetobacter > Acinetobacter sp. YQ_14. Next base: position 49,092 of record NZ_JBICJJ010000021.1, read on the forward strand.
CTCTCATTTAGATTAGAGTTAATAAATAACACATCATAGTTCAGTGTGCCTAATTCTCGCTGTAAGTGCTGTTCTGTTTCACTTGAAGTTGTAGAAACCTCTAATACAATGATTAAATTTTCGGGATCAATCGTAAATTTGATAAAAGCATTTTCACTGGTTTTTTGTCCTAAAAGCTCTTGTTCAATAAGCAAATTCAATTTATTTCTTAATTCGACTAAGTTTTTGCTTTCTTCTACATTAGGTTCAAAAATTGCTGCTTTATTGATTAGCTCCTCATATTTTTGATCATTTATTTTGTCAGTTAAAATTTTAACTTTATACAAATGATTAACTTGATCGGTATTTGGATTTTCATTTTCCAAAAGATTCTCGAGCTGAGCAATTGAATGCTCATCAATCGGCCTTATATTTTTACGGTATTCATCAGCAATGATCTTTGCATCTTTGACTGCTTTCTCAGCTCGATATCGTGCTTCAGCGAGGGGATCATCGTCTAATTGTTTGGTTAATTCCTTCGTGTCAGAATCCATCAAGTCCGATGGATTTTCATTGAGTGTGTGATCAACTGTATTGTCTTTTGGTTCAGCGTTGGTTTGATTTATCTTATCTGTACGACTAGCAGAAACGATATTTTCTTTATGACTTTGAGATGCTTGAGGGAGTGGGATTAAAACCACTTTCATTTCTTGGGGAGTGTCTATTTTTATATAAAGTGCTGATTTTAATATGAATGATAGTAATAGAGCATGAACCAGTATGCTAAAGAGAAACGAACGCTGTGAAATGTTGATTTGTTTTTGAATCCACATGATGTTCTCCTCCTTAGCATTTATTACACCGATCAGAATAAATAGCGAAAGGTCATTCTGAGGTTTCTTCCCTCAGTGGGGTGAATATGCTTGTCATAAATACCTTCACGGTCGCTCGTATTTGGTGAGCATGCTGAATCACTGAGATCTTGGCGAGTACATGATGCATAGTAATATTCGATATCATTGGTTTTTTGGTCAAATACATTGAATAGTTCGAGTTGTGCTAGGAAGTTTTTATTAAACTGATAGCTGCCTTGCAAGTTGACCAAGGTTGATGAACTTGAACGAACTGAATTATCTTCAATCAGGGGGCGTGAACCAAAGTAACGTAGACGACCGCCAAAATTTAATTGATCATTTAGTCTATAAGTAAATCCAGCGGCTATCGTTTTTTCTATCGCACCAGGAATATGATCTCCTTCAGCACTTTTATTTTTAAACCTTGCTTTTGACCAAGCGACATCTAGATCGATTATCCAAGCATCTGTTGGTTGATAAAATTGTGAAATCTCAATACCTTGTCGTTTACTCGGTCGACTGGCTTCTGTTGTACCTGCATCGCCGATAAACACCAGCTCTGAATCGGAATCAAGTTGCCATAAAGCGATGGTTGATGTGAGTTCGGGTATAATTTTTGCTCTTAATCCTAACTCTGAGTTGATTGTTCTTACTAATGGCGAAACGGGAAGAGTAGGGCTTAAATAGTTACTATCTCGAGGGTCAATGTTTAAGCGAGTTGTTGTTCCTCTTGCATCATTGCTATGAAAGCCATAGGCATAATTAATGTAATACTCAATATTATCCCATGGTCCTAAGATGATACTCATTTTAGGACTGAAAATATGATCAGTTTTATGACCACTATTTTCTTTATTATCAGAATTTACATCGAAAGAGTAAAAGTCGCCCCGAACGCCTAAAATGGTTTTTAACCAAGATTGCCATGTCGTTTGATTTTGTCCCCATAAGCCAATAGACCATTGACGAACATCATCATTTCTGATGGTATTGAAACGCTGCCGATTTTCTGTTTGGTAAAGACCTAGGTTATTAATATAATCATATCTGACAGATGCTCCAAATGAGTTCAAAAGCTCTTTATTTGATAACTCACTCAATAAGCCTTTTTGAAATTTAAGCCCGAGCATGGTCCGCTCTTCTGCCTGTTCAAACTGATCACCATGGATAGGATCATTTAGAAAATAACTAAAATCAGAAAACAGATTCAATTTGTTGTATATGGCATAAGAGGAAAGTGTAGAGTACCTAGTTTTTTCATAATTTTTAGCATTATACCAAAGCGCAGTACGAGAAGATTTACCCCCATCACTGTTATTTAAGCTATCAAAACGATTAAGTTCACCATTTTGAATAAGCCGTTCTGGAATTTGATCAGTGGCATCCCATCGTGCTTGATAGTGTTGGAAACCGATTGATTGATTTTTATTATGATCACCCGTGAAATATTTTAAGAATACATTTTGTTTTGACAGATTTTCAGGATTCACCCATGGTCCGTCACTGTTGATATTTTCAACTGCACCAATTAATTCCCCATCACTAAGAACTAAGTTTCCAACGGCTAAAAATCTAAGTAAATTGTGATTACCTATAGTTATTTGTGCATAAGGGTTATCTAGAGAATGGATACTCGAAATTTTTGCTGTGCCTGCTGATGCAAAATCACCATCATCAATCGACACAGCCCCTTTGTGATATTGAATGGATTCAATCAGTTCTGGAATTAGAAAGTTTAAGTCTGTGTAACCTTGACCATGTGCATGACTCACCATATTAATTGGTTGCTCATCAAACGATGTGGCAAAGTCAGTTCCATGATCTAAGTTAAATCCCCTTAAAAAGTATTGATTTGCCTTACCACTACCACTGTGCTGAGTCACAATAACCCCGGGAATTGTCTCAAGAACCTCTGCTGGACGTGATAAAGGTCGAGTTTCAATTTGTTCTTTTGATATTGTTCCTTGAGATGAAGTAAATGCCACGCCAAAGGAACTATCAGCATTTGATGATGCTGTGATTTTAATAGTTGGAAGCGTTGATGTCAGTTCACCGCCAGCATGCGTTATTTGGCTCAAATAGAAATGACTACTACTGATCAACAAACAATACAAAATTCTTTTTTTCATTTTTATTCCATATATTTTATAAATTGTCTTTATTTCTAGAACATGAAAATACGATAAGTTTATGCTTTCAGTTATTTATCGAATTTAGATTCATAGTTGCTTTAACATCTGTTTTAATTTTTGAATATAGGTGGGATTTTGATAGCCTGTTGCATCGCTCCAATTTAATAATTTTTCAGTGCTTGCACGATTGTTGCTGGCGAGAGCAAGGGCCGCATAGACTTCAAAATCATCATTTTCTTTTTGCATATTCCAGTTTTTTGCCGCGATATCTAAGCCTTCATCATATTTTTTGGAGATCCATAGATATTGAGCTTGTTCTCTGAGATGAATGTGATCCTTATGGTCGAGCAAGTTTTGAACGCGTTGTGTCAGTTCATGGAGATCATTTTTTGCAAGCGGATCATTCAGTTTTTGTTTGCTTAGGATGATTCGATACAATGCACCATCGTGATAACGATAAGGCGTGAGAATTTTGATTGCGGTTGGATATTCTTGTTGAGCAATATACCAATTAGATTTGGCGAGTGTATTGGGTAAATTATCTACAGTAAGTAGTTGAAGCGATTGGCTAGCGAGAGTTTGATCATTAAACCGAGTGGCTACTTCAAGCATGATATTGCCTAACCACTGTTGGTCATTTTTATTCAGTCGTTGCGCTAACTGAAGAAGTTCATCGATTCTCGGTTGGATTTCAGTAATATTCTTTGTCATGGCGTCGACTTGTAGCTGACAACCGACTTGATAAAGTTTTATATCTTGTTGATTTAATTGATTACACAATTTTAGAGATTGATTAAATTGCCCTTGTAATCTGTAGATGTTTGCAAGCTGCAAAATAGCATCGTAATTTTTAGGGTCTTTTTCCAGAATTTTATTTAATATCGTTTCTGCACGATTAAACTCATGGTTTGCCTGTGCAAGCCGAGTTTGCAGCAATTGATTTTCAATGTCTGAAGGGTTGTGACTTGATTTCATAAGCTCTTCAGCTTGCTCTAAAAAAGCGCCATCGCCTTTTGAATATGCTTTTTCTAGCAGCACATTAACAATCTGATTTCTAAGTTCATCGTTGTGATTATTTTTCAATAAGACAGAATAATTTGAATCTTCTGATGTGTCCGATGCATATTCATGGTGATGCTTTGGATGAGCTAAAGCCGTGCTCAAGTAAAATATCGCAATCGTGGAAATGGTTAGCTGGCGAATTAACATTTATAACTCCCATAAAGACCCTTAGCAAAAGATTGCCAAGGGCCTTCATCTTAAAATTTCACTGAAACAGGCTCTGCTTTGTTATCTATAGGAGATTCTGAAATCTCAGCAAGACTTTTAGGTTCAGCCTGTTCAAAGTTTCTTTGAGGTTGATTGGTCAATGACAACGTCTCTTTTAGTACGGGGTCATTTTTAGATTGGTTGTTATTATTCGGCTTGGAATTATTATCATCACCGCCACATCCACTTAATCCGATACCAACCATGAACAACAAAATAAATTTTCTCATGGTGACTACTCCTCATTATTTACTAGCTGTATTGAATGGAGAGCCAGCGACTGGAGTATTTAAGTAGGGGAATGTTGTGCCAAACTGTTGAGGCGATTGTAATGCGCCGTCCGTAAAGCCAATGCCTCCAGCTTTAGCATCAGTTGTTTTACAGCCAACCGCAGTATTTACCCCATCAATTGTGCAGAGTAATCCCATCGCAACTCTCAGTTCGATATCCACCACATCATCGCCAGGTCGACGACCATTTGGGAAACCAGCCGCATCGCCACCAATAACACCCAACCGATTTTGTTGATCTTTTGCAGCAGCACCAATTGCTGTATTCAGACGTAGCATCTCAGATGCTTTGACATTCTTCGGTTGGTTTAAGCCAGGAATACCGAGCAGGAATGCATTAACTAAATCTGTTCTTGGGAAATTTGTTGGCGCAACAACAGCACCGCCTGTTGCATCTTTAAATAGAACTTCTATGAGGGTTGGTAGAGTAGGATTGGTTACATAGTCTGCAAATTGGCCATCATTTACAGGCTTACTCGCATTGAATTTATCTTTATCTTTAAGACCAATCACGACTTCATTGACCAAAGGCATACCTAAACGTGAAACTTGTGTCCAAGCGCCACCAACTTTGCTTGCACTGGTGAGATTGCTTTCAGGATTTGGGTTCAACAAGGTGGCTTGAGGCAGACTTGCCGTGGTCCAAGCTCCGATGACTGTGTCGTTAGATGCGACTAAACAAGATTGAGGGACTTCCAAAGCAATTGTTGTGACATTTTTATTCGCAATGGTATTCAATCCTTGATCTTCTGCATTTACTCCCGAAGGCGCGAGTTGAGTCGCAGGAATTTTAATATTTACCAGATCAAAGACCTCACCTAAGTTAACGGCAAAAGGATCTTGGCGTTGACCGACAAAAACTTTACCCGAGCCACAACTTCCAAAGTTAATGTTTTGAACAAAGCTGTTGGCATAGCTTTGATAGTTTGGAATTGATTTTGCACCAACGTTATCGAATGGTTTTTTGAAAGAGCCGAGAACGCTTCGATCTCCTTTGCGGCGATCACCTTTGATCATTGTAACGGTGTATGTTTCAGCGGTATTTTGTGCTGAACTACTATCATTGGTAATTTTGCCAATATTTGATAATGGAACGGAGATATTTTTACCACCAACAGGGACTTGTAAGTCTTTTAACTCCTGATCAAATTTGAATTGAAATGTGATGTCCTCTTGCGCATCACCATTATTATCGATATGTATTTCATACAAGGCTTTCGGATCTAATGAAAAGTAATTAGGTCCTCCGTAAGCATCCTGTAAAGGTTGATAGTTGGCGAGTATGGTCACGAAATTACTACGGTTAGGTTCGTAACTCTTGAACATATAGAAATCCGTTGCATCGACTTTTGGCATTTTAGTGATTGATGGTGCTTCACGATGACTGGAAGCAGACGCGGCTACACTAAAACTACTCAGCATAATTGCTAGAAGTAGACGAGAGTCCATTTTGTATCTCCTTGATATTTTTAAATCTTTGTTGTTTCATTTTTTGTTTTTAGCCTTATAGTTTTCTTGAGTTGCTTGATCAAAATAAGACTCTGATTATTTATACGGCTTAAAGAGTGAAGTTTTTGTGATCTACTTCAAAGAATTGATTTTGAGCATGGTCATATTGAATTGCTTTAAAAGCTTAAAAATATTTATGTGCCTTAAAAGCGTTGGGTAACAATTACATCAGATTGAGCGCTAATTTGTCTTCGCACATGTCTTACTTTGTGGATAAATCAAGACATATCAACAATCACAAACCTATCTGAGAAATCTGCTACAATTGCGCCAATTTCAAATTCTTTCGCATGCCATCTTTCTTTGTCTCGATTTGCAAAGATACGTGGGTGCACAAAATTGTAGATTTTCTCATGAGTTTTAAAGACGAATTAGCGGCACAGGTTGCCCAACGACGCACTTTTGCGATCATTTCCCACCCCGATGCGGGTAAAACCACAATGACAGAAAAACTGTTGTTATGGGGTAAGGCGATTCAGGTTGCGGGTATGGTAAAAAGCCGTAAATCTGATCGTTCTGCGACATCCGACTGGATGGAAATGGAAAAAGAACGTGGTATCTCGATTACGACATCGGTGATGCAGTTCCCTTATAAAAAGCACACCATCAACTTACTCGATACCCCGGGACATGAAGACTTTTCGGAAGATACTTACCGTACTTTAACCGCTGTTGACTCTGCATTGATGGTAATCGACGGTGCAAAAGGTGTCGAAGAACGAACTATTAAACTGATGGAAGTGTGTCGTATGCGCGATACACCGATCATTTCATTCGTTAACAAAATGGACCGTGAGATTCGTGAGCCTTTAGAGTTACTCGACGAGATTGAAAATGTCTTAAAAATTCGTTGTGTTCCAATCACATGGCCACTGGGCATGGGACGTGATTTTGCAGGGGTTTATAATATCCTTGAAAATAAACTTTACGTCTATAAAGCTGGTTTTGGCTCTACGATCACAGATATTGAAATACGTGATGGCTATGACCATGCTGACATTCGCGAAAAAGTGGGTGAGTTAGCTTGGGCATCATTTGAAGAATCTCTTGAGCTAGTACAAATGGCAAATGAGCCATTAGATCGCGAGCTATTCTTACAAGGTAAGCAAACACCTGTATTGTTCGGTACTGCTTTGGGTAACTTTGCAGTTGATCATGTACTTGATGCATTTATTGATTGGGCGCCTGAGCCAAAAGCACATCCAACACAAGAACGTACTGTAGAAGCGACGGAAGAGAAATTCTCTGGTTTCGTTTTTAAGATTCAAGCCAATATGGATCCTAAGCATCGTGACCGTATCGCCTTTATGCGTATTTGTTCAGGCAAATATGAAAAAGGCCTGAAAATGAATCATGTACGTATCGGTAAAGATGTACGTATTTCGGATGCTTTAACATTCTTGGCAGGTGAGCGTGAACACTTAGAGGAAGCTTGGGCTGGGGATATCATTGGTTTGCACAACCACGGTACGATTCAAATTGGTGATACATTTACCAGTGGTGAAGACTTACATTTCACAGGTATTCCACACTTTGCGCCTGAAATGTTCCGTCGTGTACGCTTAAAAGATCCTTTGAAATCGAAGCAATTGCAAAAAGGTTTGAAAGAGTTATCTGAAGAAGGTGCAACTCAGGTATTTATGCCTCAAATCAGTAATGATCTGATCGTTGGTGCAGTGGGTGTGTTACAGTTTGATGTGGTTGCCTACCGTCTAAAAGAAGAATATAAAGTAGATTGTATTTATGAGCCTGTAAGTGTACATACAGTACGCTGGATTCATTGTGATGATGAAAAAATCTTGAATGAATTCAAGAAAAAAGCTCATGATCAATTATCAGTAGATGGTGGTGGTCACTTAACCTATCTCGCGCCGAGCCGTGTAAACTTGCAATTAATGCAAGAACGTTGGCCTGATATTGAGTTCCGCAATACGCGAGAACACTAAGAATAATCGAAAACAGCTTCTAATTTAGAGGCTGTTTTTCATTGAGCAGTCTAAAAATAAAGGATGATGACATGAAGAATTTAAAACCGTTGCTAAGTCTGAGCTTAATGGTTGCCATACTCGGTTTAACAGCATGTGATCATCAGAAGAAAAATGAAACGGACACTTCATCAGCTGAACAGCAGGCTGAGCCAAGTGAGAAAGCAGAAGTCTTACCGTATTTGAATATTAAAGAAGCCAAAGCAGATTATGCGCTGCCTTTTTGTGAAAAGAAAAACTGTATTGATATCGATATTCAGACCATTAAAACACAAGATAAATGGCTGGATAGTTGGATTGCGAAAAACCAATCCATGGTCATTCAACAGCAAATTGATCAAAATCTGAATCTAAGCCTACAGCAAGCAATTAATGCCTATGTGAAAAAGTCAGATGAATGGAAAGATAAATATTCTCAAAATAAGGCCTATGAATTGCATGTAAGCACCCGTATGGCTTCACAACGCAATCAATATGTGTTGCTCCAAATCGGCGTGAATTCTAAGCAAGAGGATATTGCAGTAAAAGATCGCTATTATTTCTTTGTTGCGGATCGTAAGCAGCAAAAGAGTATTAGTGTGTTGGATGTGATTCAGAAAAATAAGCAGTTGGTATTGAATGATATTGTTCAAGCGCATTATCAAAAATGGGTGGAGAAACAGTCATTAGAGGTGAAAAAACAAGTTCCGAAAAAGCTATATTGGGGGCAAGCAGATTGGTTCTTTGATGGTGAGGGGATTGGTTTACATTATCGTGCCAATGAAATTAGTAAAGATGCGCCACAGCTTGATATTTACCTGACAACTGAACAAACTAAACAGATGCTGCAACCAGAAATTTATCAGCAAATGTTTTAATATTCGTTAGATACGTATAGAAATTGCATGTGCTTATGGTGATTTTGAGTTGAGTTCGATAGCATTTCAAAATCTTGTGGAAAAACAACGGTAATGGGTTTCAGATGAAAACATTGTATAAATTTAGCGTTCTTGCGTGTGCAGTTCTGCTCGCTGCCTGCCAACCGAAATCTGATCCTAAAGAGACACAGGATAAACAGCAAGAGCCAGTTGTTGAACAACAGCAAGTTGAGCCGACTTTGCGTGGTGAAACCGTAAAAGTACAAGTCACTTTACCTGAGTGCAGTGGTAATGCGTGTCCTGATTTTACAGTTGAACGCTTACAGAGTAATTTCTCGTTTATTGATCAACTGATTGATCAGCAAGTTTTAAATCAACTCAGTCATATGTTAGAAGTTGTTGATGCGGATAAAGCATCATCGACTGTACAAAGTACAGAGCAAAAGCCGAATCTTGATGCGCAAACACAGATGTATGCCAATGCATTTATTAAAATTGATGAAGAACTCAAAGCACTGAGCAGCAGTCATCAAATTAGTTTAATGATCAAGCCAAAAATTTTACAGTCAAAAGGGTCATTGGCGACTGTTGTGCTTAACAGCAGTAGCTATTTAGGTGGTGCGCATGGTGCAACAGCTCAACACTATTACAATTTTGATTTGAAGAATCAAAAACAGATTCAGCTAAACGATTTATTGTTGCCAAAACAGAAAGCGACTTTGGATAAATTGGCACATGACGCATTTAAAGTTTGGATTGTTGATTCTAAACTTGCCAATGATCCGAAAGAATATGAGGAAGCTTGGCCATTCCAAGTGACAGATAATTTCTTATTAGGCGAGCAGGGGCTTATTTTACAGTATGGCGAATATGAAATTGGCCCTTATGTAGTAGGTTTACCTCGTCTAGTGATTCCTTTTGATCAGTTAAAAGGGGTGTTAAAACCTGAATATTTACCTCAGGTTGAAGCGCCAGCCGCATCGACACCTGCTGCAAGTACAGCAACTTAAGCTTTTAAGTGTGATTTAGCGATCACAAGGGTGAAATGAGACGTAACAATGATGAAACTCTTTGATACCCATACCCATTTTGATGTTGCCGATTTTGATCATGATCGGCAGCAGTTGGCAGTACAAGCCAAACGTGCAGGTGTGGAGTCATTGGTTTTAATTGGTTTCTTGGCGTCTCGTTTTGATGATTTGATCCAAACACATCAACAGCTTCAAGCTTGGGATGCTGTTCCTCAATCTTATCTTGCACCAGGTTTACATCCATTTTATATCGAGCAACATCAGAGTGAGCATTTGCAACGACTTGAGCAAGTCTTGCAGCAGTATGATTGCGTTGCCGTGGGTGAAATTGGCTTAGATACATTCTTGAAACAACATAAACAGTTGAATGTATTTGCCAAACAGCAAGACTATTTTAATGCTCAACTTGAGTTAGCAACTCAGTATCAGAAACCTGTTTTATTGCATATTCGTAAGGCACATGCTGAAACGCTTGCGATTTTGAAAGCTCAGAAATTTAAGTTGGGTGGCATTGCCCATGCCTTTAGTGGTGGTGTAGAAGAAGCCAAAGCACTGGTAAAACTAGGGTTTAAAATCGGCGTGACGGGACAAATCACCAATCCAAATGCCAAGAAATTACATCAAGTTGTTCAAGCGATTGGTCACGAAAACTTGGTCATTGAAACGGACTGTCCCGATATGACGCCGTTATGCTGTCAAACCTCAACAGAAGAAAGAACACGCAATACACCAGTTAATTTACCCTATGTATTGGAAGCACTCGCGCAAACACTCGATCATCCGATTGACGCGTTGGCTGAACAATTATGGCAAAATTCATTAAGCGCGTTGAAATTAGATTTTTAAGATAATAAGAAAATAATCGCGATAAAAATAAGATACTAAAAGGGAACACATGCTTTTCTAAACAAGGTTACATTAAATAAGACATTCATAATAAACAAACGCGCCAATACTGGGAGGGCAACCTTATGGCCAGATATAGCAAAATCAATAGTTTCAATGCATTAAAAACACTTACTGTCGGCTCAAAGTCTTATCAAATCTACAGTTTATCTCGAGCCGCTCAAAGCTTAGGTAATATCGATCAACTCCCTAAGTCATTAAAGGTTTTGCTAGAAAATTTACTCCGTTTTGAAGATCAAAAAAGTGTAAAAGTAGAACATATTCAAGCACTGGTTGATTGGCAGAAACAGCGTACTTCAGACCAAGAAATTCAATATCGTCCCGCTCGTGTACTGATGCAGGATTTTACAGGTGTGCCAGCAGTTGTTGATCTAGCTGCGATGCGTGCAGCAATGGCGCAAGCGGGCGGTGATCCTAATTTGATTAATCCATTATCGCCTGTGGACTTGGTGATTGACCATTCAGTGATGGTGGATCACTTTGCCAATGAAAATGCATTTGCCGAAAATGTCGAGATTGAAATGCAACGTAATGGCGAGCGTTATCAATTCCTACGTTGGGGACAATCTGCATTTAATAATTTTAGTGTCGTACCGCCGGGAACGGGGATTTGTCACCAAGTCAATTTAGAGTATTTGGCTCAAGCAGTATGGCTTGGGGACGATGATGGTGAAAGCTTTGCCTTTCCAGATACCTTGGTGGGGACAGATTCTCATACCACAATGATCAATGGTCTTGGCGTACTAGGTTGGGGCGTAGGTGGGATTGAAGCTGAAGCGGCAATGCTGGGACAGCCAGTATCGATGTTAATTCCCGAAGTAATTGGCTTCAAATTAACAGGAAAATTAAAAGAGGGCATTACTGCGACAGATTTGGTTTTGACCATTACTCAAATGCTGCGCCAAAAAGGCGTGGTGGGTAAATTTGTTGAATTCTATGGCGATGGCTTGGCTGATCTACCGCTGGCTGACCGTGCCACGATTGCCAATATGGCACCTGAATATGGCGCAACGTGTGGCTTTTTTCCGATTGATGAAGTAACCCTTGGTTATCTTGCATTAACGGGTCGTGAACAAGAACGTATTGATTTAGTTGAGGCGTATAGTAAAGAGCAAGGCTTGTGGCGAAATCTTGGTGATGAACCGATTTTTACCGATACGTTGAGCCTAGATATGGGTACGGTACAAGCAAGTTTAGCGGGGCCAAAACGTCCTCAGGATCGTGTTTTACTTTCCGATGTTCCAAAGACCTTTAGTTCATTAATGGAGCTTGCACTTAAACCTGCTAAAGAGCAAAAAGAGCAGTTGGAAAATGAGGGTGGTGGTGGAACAGCTGTTGCTGCTGAAAAAGCCAATCTGCCACATGAAAGCCCATCTTGTATGATTGATGGAAAATCTTATCCATTAAATCATGGTGATGTGGTGATTTCGGCGATTACTTCATGTACCAATACCTCAAATCCAAGTGTGATGCTAGCGGCAGGGTTGCTGGCGAAAAAAGCGATTGAAAAAGGTTTACAACGCAAACCTTGGGTAAAAAGTTCACTTGCACCCGGTTCTAAGGTCGTCACAGATTATCTTGCAGCTGCGGGATTGACACCATATTTAGATCAATTGGGATATAACCTTGTGGGTTATGGATGCACCACCTGTATTGGTAACTCAGGGCCTTTACCTGACCCAATTGAAGAAGCCATTCAATGTCATGATTTAAATGTCGCATCGGTACTGTCTGGAAACCGTAATTTTGAAGGTCGTGTTCATCCTTTGGTGAAAACTAACTGGCTTGCTTCACCGCCTTTGGTGGTTGCTTATGGATTGGCTGGTAATATTCGAACGGATCTGACCTCTGAGCCACTTGGACAAGGCAAAGATGGACAGGATATTTACCTGAAAGATATTTGGCCGACACAGGCTGAAATCGATCAAGTGTTACAACAAGTGAATACCTCAATGTTCCATAAGGAATATGCTGCGGTATTTGATGGCGATGCCATATGGCAAGCGATTCAGATCCCGAAAAGTCAGACTTATGCATGGCAAAGTGACTCAACTTATATTCGTCATCCACCATTTTTTGAGGAAATTAATCAACCACCAAAAGCGATTACTAATATTGATCAGGCTCGTATTCTCGCGGTGTTGGGTGATTCCGTAACAACAGACCATATTTCTCCCGCAGGGAATATTAAAAAAGACAGTCCAGCTGGGCGCTATTTGCAAGATCAAGGCGTAACACCGAAAGACTTTAACTCTTATGGTTCTCGCCGAGGAAATCATGAGGTGATGATGCGTGGTACTTTTGCCAACATTCGAATTAAAAATGAAATGTTGGGCGGAGAAGAAGGTGGCAATACCATTCACATTCCAAGTGGTGAAAAGCTTGCCATTTATGATGCATCTATGCGTTATCAGCAAGAAAATACACCTTTAGTGATTATCGCGGGTAAAGAGTATGGTACGGGTTCATCTCGTGACTGGGCTGCAAAAGGTACCAATCTACTTGGGATCAAAGCCGTGATTGCTGAAAGTTTTGAACGAATCCATCGCTCTAATTTGGTTGGAATGGGGGTACTTCCATTACAATTTGTTGATGGTCAAACGCGTCAGTCTTTAAACTTAACGGGACGTGAGACACTTTCTATACATGGTCTTTCTGATGATATTCAACCGCATCAAACTCTAAATGTCAGTGTCGTTCGGGAAGATGGTAGCCAAGCTGAGTTTAAAGTGCTTTGCCGAATCGATACTTTAAACGAAGTCGAATACTTCAAAGCAGGCGGTATTTTACATTATGTCTTGCGGAATTTAATTGCTGCTTAAAATCGGTAATGTATTGTTTTCTAAAAGATGAAAGTTCGACTTTCATCTTTTTTTATATCAATTGATTTATTTTCAGATTAATGTATTGATGCTTAATGAAATGGGATGATCATTTTGAATCAGTTACCTAAATATGTGTATTTTTTACTCGTTGCTCAAGCATTTAACTTGATTGCAGCGGTACTTTCCGTGACTGTTTCAGCGATTGTTGGACTTAAACTTGCCCCGACACAAGCTCTAGCAACGATTCCTTATGGTTTACAGTTTTTAGCCATTTTATTAACAACCTTTATCTTTTCTTTTTTGATGAAAAAATTAGGTCGTCATTTAGTATTTCAGCTCGGTGTCTTGTGTTTATTTGGTGCGGGAGTCTTGGGTTATTTTGCGCTAACAACGGAACAATTTTATTTGCTTTGTCTGAGCCATTTTTGCTTAGGTTTATTTATTTCTACCGCTAACTTTTATCGTTTTGCTGCCTCAGATCGTCTGTCACCTGAATTAATTCCTAAGGCGACTGCAATGGTGATCTCAGGTGGGGTAGTCGCTGCATTGATTGCACCAGTTTTAGCAATTCAGTTTCAACAGGTGAGTGGTTTACCAGATTTCACCTTTATCTATTTAATTTTCAGTATATTAGCAGTGGTGTTGTCGCCGATACTTTATTTTTGGAATAACAAACAGAAACAACCACAGGCCCAACAAAGCGTAATAGCATCTGTTCAACGAGCAAAACTACCATTCAATAGGATTGTGATCGCGATCATGAGTGGCGCATTTGCCTTTTATATTATGAATGTCATGATGATCATGTCGTCTTTACATCTTAAAGAACATCATTCGTTTCATTACGCTTCGATTTCGATTCAGTTGCATGTTTTAGCGATGTTTATTCCTTCTTTTTTTGTCTCTAAGCTGATTCAACGTTTTGGGATCAATACGATGATTTATATTGGCTTTGGCTTATTGATGCTGTCATCTTTTATTCCAATGTTAGGGCAAGCGGGAGTCTATATTAATATTGCGTTAATCGTACTCGGTATCGGATGGAATTTTGCATACTCTGGGGCTTCAACTTTGCTCGCTGGTTTAGATGAGCAACAGAAACATCGTGTACAAGGGTTGAATGAGACCGTGATTGCTTTATTTGCAACATTAGGCGCATTTTTACCTGCGCCGATTTTAACCAGTCTCGGTTGGAGCAATGCCAATTTACTCGCATTATCACTTACATTTATTGTGTTAGTCGTTTTGATGGTATTGAGTAAAAAGCAACAGCACAGCCAAGCGAATGCATCATCGTTATAGCCCAAATGATAATAAACACGTTAAAATAGTGGTTTGACTCAAGCTATAGAATTTCCTGTGATGACTGATCTCCAAAATGATGAATATGACCGCCGTTTTGCGGGTGTAGCCAAGATTTATGGAGAAGACTCATTTGCGCACTATGAGAAAAGTCATGTCATGGTGATTGGAATTGGTGGTGTGGGCAGTTGGGCGGTTGAATCGCTTGCTCGTACAGGAATCGGGGAGTTGACCTTGGTTGATATGGATGTCGTTGCTGCATCGAATATTAATCGCCAATTACCTGCGATGAGCTCGACACTCGGACAAGAAAAAATTGAGGTGATGGCTGAGCGTTGTCGTCAGATTAACCCAAGAATTAAAGTCAATGTGATTGATGATTATCTAACACCAGACAACGTGAAGGACATACTGAATGTTGTACCTGATATCATTTTAGACTGTATTGACGATGTTAAAGCGAAGCTTGCATTGATGCTGCATTGTCGTTTTAACAAGATTCCATTGATCGTATCGGGTGGAGCTGGCGGTAAGCTTGATCCTTTGAAAATTCGTGTTGCGGATTTATCTAAAACTGAACAAGATCCAATGCTTGCGAAGCTGAGAGTACAACTTCGCTCGAAAGGTATTTGTAAAAAACCGAAAGAGAAATTTGGAATTACCTGTGTTTATTCCATTGATAATCCATTTTCAAGTGCAGATGTTTGCCCAAGTGCGGGACTACGTTGTGGCGGGTATGGGTCGGCTGTCGTGGTTACTTCTAGTTTTGCGATGGTCGCCGTAGCAGAAGTCCTTAAAAAGCTTGTTACTAAAAAAACGCTTACTTCGGTTTAGTTTCTTCACCTATAGAAAACTCATAAACATGCTCTCCGAACATAAGTCGCTCTTGGGTCATGATATCTATTTCAGGCTGCACGTTTTGATAAAACTCAAGATTGATACAACCGCTATTATTAATCGTATATTTAATATAGTAACGATCTGGATTTAGAAATAAGGTCGTTTCTTCAAATGAATGTAGAGAAATAATTTTCTTTTTATCAAAGTAAATTAAGGATGGGCAGTCGATGATCCCATTCAAATATTTCTTTCTTTGAATGTGAATGGTCACCTGTGATTGGTCTATTTTTTTAATGAGATAGTCAGGTTGATATATTCGTTTCGATGGAACTTGTTTAAATACTGAAGTAGTTTCGGTATAAGGCGTCGCAATTGTAGAAGTCGTTATTGCTAAAGTAATAAAGCTTAAGATCGTTTTTTTCATATTATTGATTTGTACATAAAGTTAGTTATTTTTCATGCAAAAAAAACGCCAGTGTGGACTGGCGCTATAAACCTATGCTCAATATATTTTTGGGATTCTTAAATGGATTGATCTAAACGATAGTAGGTATAAGTGACATTTTTGTCTTTATATACGTCATAACTAGTTTGCATAAAGTCTGAAACCCACTGTGATCCAGTAAATCCTGCGATATGACCGTAACGATGTTTTTGAGTACGATTGATAATATAAATATCACCAACTTGAGGATTATCAAAAGCAGGTTTGATTTTTTGGTAGCCGATTTCTTGTAGCGTTTTACCCCAATCCGCTGCTGCGATTGGATGTTGTGTGATTTTTGCGCCAGCAGCTTGTAAAGCAATACGCACATACTTCGCACATTGAGATGAACTACGATACGATGCTCGATGTACCAGTTTTTTAGAAAACTTATTTACATTGATTGATGGTTGTTTCGGTGAGTCTTGGGCGGTCACAATCATGTGGGTTGGTGTGTGAACCATGCTGTGATCAACTGAGGGTACATCGTAAATCATCTACAATCTCTATCGCATCTTTAAAACCAAATGAGCACCATATTTATGGCGAAACAGATGGTAAGCGATAAATCTGAAAAAATCTTAAAGTTAATGTAATAATATAACGATATGCGGTTTGCACCGTTATAGAACACCTAGAATCAGATGAATAATATTCTAATAATTAGGAGGTTAAGTGCCAGCAACACAGCATTTAAAGATTTGTAAAATCATATTTCACTCTGTGATGAGGTTGGCACTTTAGATTTGATGGGGATTTAATCAGCTTGATGCTCTCGAAGATAGTCTTCTGTACGTTGCATTGCCGCCTGAATATTACTCATTGCAGTTTCGATGTCTTGAATGGTTTTGGCATTTCCACCACTTAATGCCTGACGCCATTTACGTGCGCCTGGCAAGTTTTGAAATAAGCCCAGAATATGGCGTGTAATAATTGAAAGTGGTGCACCTTCGGCCACACGTTGATGAATATACGGCATCATTTGTTGCATGATTTCAAAACGATTCGGTGCTTCCAAATTCCAAAGTTGACCTAACTCAGCCAATAAATATGGATTGTGATAGGCTTCACGTCCAATCATAACGCCATCAACATGTTGTAAATGCTGTTGAGTTTCGTCAAAGCTTTTGATCCCCCCATTGATTTCGATGATCAAATTCGGACGCTCTTGTTTGAGTCGGTATACGTCTTCATAACGTAGCGGGGGAACTTCTCTGTTTTCTTTTGGAGATAATCCCTGCAAGATCGCAATACGGGCATGTACGATGAAATGAGTACAACCTGTTGCTGCAACAGTATCTACGAAAAGCAACATTTCTTCATAAGACTGCATGTCATCGATACCGATACGATGTTTAACCGTTACTGGAATTGAAACTGCTTTTTGCATGCTGTAAATACAGTCCGCCACCAAATTAGGTTCAGCCATTAAACAAGCACCAATCTTGTTATTCTGAACACGGTCACTTGGGCAACCTACATTTAAATTGACTTCATCATAGCCCCAGTCTTGCGCCATTTTGGTACAAGTTGCTAACTCTTGTGGGTTAGAACCACCGAGCTGTAACACAATTGGATGTTCTTGTTTATTGAAATCTAAATGACGATTTGCACCACCATAGATGATTGCACCTGTGGTCACCATTTCGGTATACAGCACGATATTAGGATTAAATAGGCGTGCAAAAAAACGGTAATCTTTGGTTGTCCAATCCATCATTGGTGCAACGGATATTCTAGGATGTATTTCTTTGACTACATTATTTTGAATATCAGACATTTGAACACCAATAGAATCAATAAGAGAGGAGAGTCAGATCTGTATATTACCCATCAACTTTATGTGCTGAATATATGAGCCCGAAGAACATTTTTCATACATCAATTTAAGTGACTGCGATAAATCAGAAAATTCTGAAAACAGATTAAAAAAGCAGGAGCTGAATTATACTGGAATGCTAGAATTTAGCAAAAAATTCAATACTGGCATGAATATTGAATAGATTAATATTTGCTCAAATTTGCATTTTGTTCTATTACATAAAATTACATAAATTTTATAACATTGATTTTTATGGTTAAATTTAATTGTTTTATATAATAATAGTTTCAATTCAAACTATTTCATCTCAATCAATTTGAAGAAAAAATATTCGCTCCCTATAATGATTTTCACTCATGGGATCAGGAAGAAAAGTATTTGGCTTAGATATTCAGAGCGATAAATAGCGTGGTAATTTTCTTTTAAAATACAGACAACATCATGTACAACGTACTAAAATAGTGTGTTTAGCTTTTTTTGTGCGTGATTGAGATGGATGATGCTGTACGTGTTTTGCAAAGTGTTCGGCGGATAGAACAATGTGTGGAGCTTTATTCCAAACGATTGTCTCAACTTCACCATATCACGACACCACAATTAGTTGCTCTGATGACGATTGCAAAAATTGGCCCTTGCAGTATGTCTGCGATAGGGAAAGCAATTTTTGTTAGCCCAAGTACGGTTGTTGGAATCGTTGATCGCCTAGAAGAAAAAGGTTTGGTATTGCGTATGAGGGATACACAAGACCGTCGACATGTACGTGTCAGCCTGACTTCAAAAGGTGAGCAATTACTCGATCAATCACCATCTGCATTACCAGAAGGTTTTTCACTGGCTTTGCAAGCTTTAACCAATGATGAGCGCCAAAGTCTCGTTATTTCGTTAGAGCAGTTTGCCCAGTTATTAGAGGCAAAAGTTCCAAATTAAAGCCAGTAAAAAGCAAGATAATACAGATAAAGATGTGATTAATTTCTAACAGCCCAAAAGCTTTTCTGATACCACACTTAACTTGAGTATGCCGAGTATGGAAATACAAAAGGAGATAGCGTGGAAGCTTTATCAAGACAGTCGATACGTTCGACCAAACAATCAATTATTCATCAATTGAATCAATACAATGTGCGTAACTTTCAGCCACAAGATGTGCGAGAAGTTCATGCCTTGATTCAATCTTGCCCATCTTTGGATTTAAATTCACTCTACGCTTATGCATTACTTGCTGAGCATCATACGGATACTTGTTTTGTTGCTTATGATCATAAGGGACAAATTTGTGGTGCTGTCACGGGATATATTTGCCCTGAAGAGCCAGATACTTACTTCTTGTGGCAGATTGCGGTCTCGCCCACGGTACAAGGAAAAGGCATAGGCTCCTTACTCCTTGATAATGTTAGAGAACAATGCCTAGAACCCCGCCAATTAAAACGATTAAAAACAACAATTTCACCAAGTAACAAAGCCTCTCAAAATCTTTTCCGCAGTTTCGCTTCCCGTTTTGATGTTGATTGCAAAGTCAGTCCATTTTTATCAAAGCAGGCGTTGCAACCCTTAGAACCAGAACCTTTTGAAACACAACATGAACCTGAAGATCTCTACACATTGGGGCGTTGGGATTGGAATTGATCAACCTTTAAAACGTTGATCTTGTTGTTTTACATTCACTCGGAGTGATTCATGAATATTTTCAGCCGATTAGAGTCTGAAGTACGCGGCTATATCCATTCTTTTCCTACAGTTTTTAAAACTGCAAAAAATGCAGTTTTAGTGGACGAGAAAAATAAGCACTACATCGACTTTTTGGCGGGTGCAGGCACATTAAACTATGGACATAACAATCCAGTCTTAAAGCAGGCTGCGATTGACTATCTGCTGGAAGATGGGATTGTGCATGGTTTGGATATGGCGACGTCTGCAAAGAAAGCGTTTATTGAGACTTTTGAGCAATACATCTTAAAGCCAAGAGCTTTGGATTATAAGTTGCAATTTACTGGTCCAACAGGGACTAATGCTGTTGAAGCTGCGATCAAACTCGCACGTAACGTGACTAAGCGACACAATATTATTGCTTTCACCAATGGCTTTCATGGTGTCAGCTTAGGTGCACTTTCACTTACAGGAAATCAGAAGTTTCGTGAAGCTGCTGGTGTTGAGTTGGGCAATGTTCATCATGCTGCTTATGCAGGCTATTTTGGTGATGACGTTGATACCATCGCGATGCTTGATAAGTTGCTCACAGATCGAAGTAGTGGTGTGGATTTACCTGCTGCGATTATTGTGGAATGTGTGCAAGGTGAAGGGGGGCTAAACACAGCAAGTATGCAATGGCTTAAAAAACTTTCGACCTTGTGTAAGCAGCACAAAATATTATTAATTGTGGATGATATCCAAGCAGGATGCGGTCGTTCTGGAAGCTTCTTTAGTTTTGAAAAAGCTGAGATTTACCCTGATATTGTGACTTTATCTAAATCACTATCAGGCTTTGGTTTGCCGATGTCTTTGGTGCTATTTAAGCCATCCTTAGATATTTGGAAATCGGGACAACATAACGGAACTTTCCGTGGTAATAATCTTGCATTTGTCACTGCAACCACAGCCATTCAAAAATTCTGGGCAGATCAAAAGTTCCAAACAGAATTGGCGCAAAAGTCTGAGTTGGTGAGCAGCCGCCTGAGACACATCGTGCAAAAATTTCCTGAAGCTGAACTCACACATCGTGGTCGTGGGTTGATGCAAGGCGTTGCCTTTAAAAATCCTGATTTGGCTGATGAGGTGACAACACAAGCGTTCAATCTAGGCTTAGTGATTGAAACCTCAGGTAGTCGTGGTGAAGTGGTGAAATTGCTTCCACCATTGACCATTGAGAATGAGACCTTAGAAAAAGGGATCGACCTGCTAACTCAGGCGATTGAGCAAGTTGTGCAAGATGATGCTCACGCTAAAACTTTGAGTACTCAAAGCAAATCTATGAATAAATTACAAGGAGCTGTTTCATGATCGTACGTCAACTACAAGATATCTTAAATACTGAGCGTGATGTGCAAACAGAAACTTGGGCAAGCCGCCGTCTATTGTTACAAGAAGATGGTATGGGCTTTTCAATGCATGAAACAACGATTTTTGCGGGCACACAAACCCATATTTGGTACAAAAATCATTTGGAAGCGGTGTATTGCGTACAAGGTGAGGGTGAGGTCGAACTGATCCCTTCTGGTGAAGTCTACAAAATTACACCAGGAACATTGTATGCCTTGAACAAAAATGACAATCACTATTTACGTGCAAAAACGGATTTAGTGTTGGTGTGTACCTTTAATCCTGCATTGGTTGGAACAGAAGTTCACGACAAAGATGGTGTTTATGCAACACCTGAACAAATGATGAAACAAGTGGAGGAGGAGGCTTAATCATGCAAATGAGTAATCCTTATCTAACTCGACGAAATGATTCGGCTGCAATTGTGGCGCGTGTTGATCCTGTGGTTTATGAAGAAAGCATCACACAAGGTGTATCCGAGCAGCAAAAGCAAGACTATGCCAAAAATGGTTTCTTACAGATAGATCACTTGTTTAGTGCAGAAGAAGTGAAATATTTGCTCGATGAATTGCATCAAATGAGGCAAGATTTTGCGGTGCAGCAACGTCCAGAAGCTATTATCGAAAGAGAAAGCCAAGAAGTACGTTCAATCTTTAACGTACATCGTTTGAATGACGTATTTAAAAACTTAGTTTCAGATGAACGTGTACTGAATGTTGCACGATCATTGCTTGGTAGCGAAGTTTATGTGCATCAGTCTCGTATCAACTATAAGCCGGGTCTGCACGGTAAAGAGTTCTTTTGGCATTCTGACTTTGAAACTTGGCATAGTGAAGATGGTATGCCGAGAATGCGCGCGTTGAGTTGTTCGATTTTATTGACAGATAATAGCGAACATAATGGGCCGTTATTGGTGATCCCGGGATCGCATAAGCATTATATTTCTTGCCAAGGTGAAACACCTGATGAGCACTATAAAAAGTCTTTGAAGAAGCAAGAATATGGTGTGCCAGATGGCAGTTTATTAGAGTATCTGGCTGATATGGGGGGTATTCACTCTTGCACAGGATTAGCTGGAAGCGTTGTGTTCTTCGATTGCAACCTTATGCATGGTTCAAATAGTAATATTACACCATTCTCTCGGAGCAATATTTTCTTTGTTTACAATAGTATTGACAATCAATTGCAACAACCTTTAGGCGGCATTAAGCCTCGACCTGAGTTTATTGCAGCCAGAGAAGATATAGATGCTATTCAACCCAATAACTTAGAACTTTAAGTCAAAAAAAGCCAAGTCTCAGGACTTGGCTTTTTATTTACTCGGTGATGGCTTTCGGCACAGTGAAATAACTATCTAAAAAGCTAAATAACATACAAGCAAACACAAGGCTAATTCCTGCTAGGCATGTCATGCTCCAACCGCCATGATTCCAAGCAAAAATACCTAAAGCAGAACCGCATGCACCACCTGTGAAATAGGCTGTCATATAAATGGCATTGATACGTGATTTTGCATCAGGACGTAAACGGAAAATAATACTTTGGTTACTGGTATGCACCAGTGCTAATGCTAACTGAATCAGTGCAAAACCAAGAATATAACTGATAAGGAATGTTTGACCGTAGTAGAAAAAGATCCAACTCAAAATAAATAATCCGCAACCGATCCAAGTTAAATTTTTGGTATAACCTTGGTCTGCATATTTACCAATATATTGAGTTGAAAGTGCACCAAAAATACCGACTAAAGTCACCATACCAATCAACAAATCAGGTAAGTGGTGTGCTGAACTCAGTAATAAAGCAATTGTAGAATATAAAATGCTGACTGCTGCAAAAGCGAATCCACCTGCAAGTGCGCGTAACACTAGGCGCTTTTCTTGTTTCAATAGCTGAGCCATAGAAACAAAAACTTGACCATAGTTCAGCTTCATACGCATTACATAAGGAAGTCGGCTTTTCAGTGCATAGGCCAAAATCAACATGAGTATTCCACTCACCACATAAATGACTTTCCAATGAAATAAATTCGAGAACAGTCCTGCCAGACTTGTAGAAAGTAAAATACCAACCAGTAAGCCACTCATCAGAAAGCCAACCACTTCACCTGTTTTTTCGGGTTGTACGGTCATGGTTGCAAGCGGGATGAGCACCTGTGCTGCAACAGAAAATAATCCTGCCATGATTGTACCAACCCACAGCATCGGGAGATTCACAGAGAATGCACTGATGAATAGACCGACTGCGCACAAAGCCATAAGCAATGGAATAAATTTGGTCTTATTCACCACATCACCCATCGGCACGATAAATAATAGTCCGAGTGCATAGGAGACTTGTGCAAAAGTCACGGTGAGAGCTGCTTGACCTTCGGTCACAGAAAAATACTGTTGGATTGAGTGAATCAAAGGTTGACTATAATAGTTGGCACCAGCACATAAACCACATGCTGCCGCCATAAACCAAAGCAAGGCTTTATTTTGACTAATATCTTCAGGAGCAGACATAAATTTTCTCTATAACTGATTTATGCGGTATATGCAGTTGCTTCGATTTCAATCAGCATACCGTCTAATGCTAAACGTGAGACAGGGATGAGCGTGCAAACAGGGAAGGCATGATGCTTCCATAAGCTTTGCATAATTTGAATCAAGGTCTGATGTTTTTCAGGATTATGATCAACAATTAAAATGCGTAAAACGGCAATATCGGTATGTTTTGCTTGAACTGAGCTAAGTGCATGTTGGATATTATAAAAGACTTGTTGAACCTGTTGGTCAAAATTTTCAGAAAGAACACCATTTTTATTTTCACCGCCTTGACCTGCAATATGAATGATGCGCTGATTGGAGTGTACAACTGCAATATGGCTATAACCGTTGCTACGTGGATTATAGAGTTCACTTGGATTTGTGATTTTAAATGCTTGATTCATAGCTCTACATCATTTTGAAATCTGAGTTATGTTAGTATCAAAGCTCAGGTTAACTAGAGGTCAAGCATATTTTGAAAAAAGAACATCCTCAGGCTTGGCTGACGATTGGTGAACTTGCAAAACGTAGCGGCGTCAGTGTACCGACAATTCGTTTTTATGAAGAAAAACAATTGATTTGGGGAATACGAACAGCTGGAAATCAGCGTCGCTATCAACGAGCGATGCTCAGACGAATCGCAATTGTGAAAGCAGCACAGCAGGTTGGTATTAGTCTACAGCAGATAAAAACCACGTTTAGTTCATTACCTAAACAGCAGGTTGCGACGAAAAGAGACTGGCAGCAGATGTCACAGCAATGGCAGGGACAACTTGATCAACAGATTATGATGTTGTTACAACTTCGCCAGCAGCTCGATCAATGTATTGGATGTGGCTGTCTTTCTTTAGATCAATGTCCACTGAGAAATCCTGATGACTGTTTAGCAGAGGAGGCAATGGGAGCACATTTTCAAGAAATTTTATTTATGCTCAATCAAAAGAAAGAAGAAGTTGAATAGAGAATAAATAATACGCACCAATATTGTGCATTTATCTTGGTTTTGTTGGACGAAATCATACAAATATCACTTGAAAAAATGCCATTTTAAGTTTTTACATTTCTTTTTTACTTTTTATTTGGATTCGACTGAAAGTATGGGTAAAGATAACTTTACCTTAAATAGTAGCTCGATTTATTAATAAGAAATGCTTAGCTCTATGTCGCCGAAAAGACCAATAAAAGTTCAAATAAGCCAATCCCTCCTAACAACTGCATGATTATGATGCGAAAACAGCCCTTGAATCTGTTGCGATGCAAACGACCAGCTAAAGACAAATAGAAGGATTTAGTTTGAAAGTATCTTCAATACAGATGAAATAAAGGTTTATTTAATAAATGTCGCTTGTATCTTTCTTGCTAGAAAGAAAAGAGTAGAACGATGCATGGATCGATATCGAGAATGATCAGAATTTCATATTAAGACAATATGAATGAATTGGTTTTGCTGATCAAAAGGCAAACCTGCGGATCATACAAGTTTGAATAAGAAAAGTGAATCATCAGTTCAAAATATAGGTATTTATTAAATAAATATTGGGTGGAATTTTAAAAAAGTTCCATTAGAATCCAAATTTCTACAAAGAATACTCCTGGGGGAAACATTGCGAGTCGCGATGTTTACTTAAGAACAACTAGCTTGAGGAACGCTCATGCAGATCGGAATCCCAACCGAAACTGTCGCAGGTGAAAGCCGCGTAGCTGCTACACCAGAGACAGTTAAAAAGTTGATTAACGCAGGTCATAGCGTTGTCATTGAACGTGGTGCTGGTGTTAAAGCTGCGTATATTGACAGTGCTTATGAACAAGTTGGCGCAACCATTACGGACGATGCATATACAGGTAGCCAAATTATTTTGAAAGTACGCGCCCCTAAAGGCGAAGAAATTCAAAAACTTGCGGCGAATACTACTGTAGTAGCAATGTTTGACCCTTACCGCAATTCAGAATTAGACCAATTCGCTGCTCAGCAAGTGAATGCTTTTGCTTTGGAGTTACTTCCTCGTACGCTTTCACGCGCACAAAACATGGACGTACTTTCATCTCAAGCAAACTTGGCAGGTTATAAATCTGTATTGCTTGCTGCGGCTGAATATCAACGTATGTTCCCAATGTTAATGACGGCTGCGGGTACTGTAAAACCTGCACGTGTTGTGATCATGGGTGTTGGTGTTGCTGGTCTGCAAGCAATTGCAACAGCAAAACGCCTTGGTGCGGTTGTTGAAGCAACTGACTTACGTCCAACAGCAAAAGAGCAGGTTGAGTCTTTAGGTGGCAAATGGTTAGACGTACCAATGTCCGATGAAGAAAAGCAACGTGCTGCTGAAGCGGCTAAAAGTGGATATGGTTGGCAGCCAGGTGAACAATACATTAAAGATCAAGCTGCGATTGTAGATAAAGCGGTATCAAATGCAGATATCGTGATCACGACTGCGTTGATTCCAGGTCGTAATGCGCCACGTTTAATCAAAGCTGAAACTGTTGCCAAGATGAAACCAGGTTCTGTCATTTTAGATATGGCAGTTGAAACTGGCGGTAACGTTGAAGGCTCTAAAGAAGGCGAGACCGTTACAACTGAAAATGGCGTGAAGATTTTGGGTATTCCAAACATTCCAGGCACAGTTGCAACTGAAGCATCTGCATTGTACGCACGTAACGTATTTAACTTTGTTGAGACATTATTCGACAAAGAAAAAGGTTTTGTACTCAATCAAGAAGATGAAATCCAAAAAGCGTTACTCGTGACTCATGGCGGTCAAGTACTGCTCAAGCGCGGTTAAGGAGAGTTCTCATGGTTGAAACGATTACAATTTTCGTCCTTGCCATCTTCGTAGGTTATTACGTTGTTTGGGGTGTAACACCTGCATTGCATACGCCATTAATGGCGGTTACGAATGCATTGTCTTCAATCATTATCGTTGGAGCAATGATTCAAACTGTAGGTATGCCTGCGATTGGTGTTGATGCAAACGTTGCTTTCCAAAGCGTAAACGTTGTAAGCATTTTGGGTGCAGTTGCTGTGTTCTTGGCAAGTATCAACATTTTTGGTGGCTTTGCTGTAACTGCTCGTATGCTTGAAATGTTCAAGCCGAAGCAAAAGAAAAAAGAGGGCTAATTGATGGAATTTATTCGAGACTATGCGGATTGGTTCTACCTTGTTGGTGCAGTCCTCTTTATCTTAACGTTGCGTGGTTTGTCAGGTCCTAAGACTGCGATTCAAGGTAACCGTTACGGTATGATCGCAATGACTATTGCGGTAATCACCACATTCTTCGTTGCAGAACATCCTGTTGTTTGGATGATCGTTGGTGCGATGGTGTTGGGTGGTATTGTTGGTATCGCGCGTGCGAGAACGGTTCCAATGACGCAAATGCCTGAAACAGTTGCGTTGATGCACTCATTAGTTGGTTTGGCTGCGGTATTGATTGCGATTGCTGCAATTCTGCATAACAACCAATTAACAGTATTGTTTGAACAAAACGAAGCTGCTTTAAGTGCTGCTGGTGTTCAGCATGCTCACATGAGTGCGGTTCATTTATTTGAATTGTTTGTCGGCTGTTTCGTTGGTGCGATTACCTTTACAGCATCTGTATTTGCTTACGGTAAACTTGCTGCGAAAAAATGGGCAAAAACGATTTCTGGTGCATGGGTTAAACCTGTTCAAGCAACGATTTTCATTGCAATGCTTGCATGTGGTTTCTACTTCTTCACGACAGGTAACATGACTGCATTCTGGGCAATGACAGCGCTTGCACTTGCATTCGGTTGGGTTTGGATTGCACCAGTAGGTGGTGGTGATATGCCAGTTGTGGTATCACTTCTTAACTCATTCTCTGGTTGGGCTGCGGCAGGTATTGGTTTCACACTTGAAAACAATATGTTGATCGTTGCGGGTTCACTAGTAGGTTCTTCGGGTGCAATTCTTTCTTACATTATGTGTAAGGCAATGAACCGTTCAATCATCAACGTATTGTTTGGTGGTGCGATGGGGGGGGCTACAGTTGCAACAGCAGACAAGGGTGCTCAAGTTCAACGTAATCACCGTTCTGGTTCAGCAGATGACGCAGGCTTCTTGATGTCAAATGCAGACAGCGTTGTGATCGTACCAGGTTATGGTATGGCACAAGGTCGTGCACAGAATGCGGTAAAAGAATTATGTGAAATCTTGAAAGAGCAAGGTGTAAAAGTACGCTTCGCGATTCACCCAGTTGCAGGTCGTATGCCTGGTCACATGAACGTATTACTTGCTGAAGCTGATGTAGCGTATGAAGACATCTTGGAAATGGATGAGATCAACTCTGACTTCCCAGCAACTGATGTTGTATTGGTTATCGGTGCGAATGACGTTGTTAACCCAGCGGCAAAAGATGATCCAAGCTCACCAATCTATGGTATGCCGATTCTTGAAGCGCATAAAGCTCGTACGATCATGGTAATCAAACGTTCTATGGCAACAGGTTATGCTGGCTTAGACAATGACTTGTTCTACAATGAAAAAACTATGATGATCTTCGGTGATGCGAAGAAAGTTGTTGAAGATATGACTAAAGCAATCAATGGTGGTGGTCACTAATCTGACCTCCTATCAGGATTGATGAAGCCACCCTTGGGTGGCTTTTTTATTGCAGATAATTTAAAGATATTTTTCTACTAGGTTCATTGATTCTTCATAAAGATCTTGAGCGAGCTGTTGATTTTTAGCATGAGATGATTTCCAGTCAGGCATATGAGCACTCACATATTCACCATTTCGGTTTGCCCAAGAATCACCAGTCGCCATTTCTGTAATGAGCTTTGCTGGAACAGAGGTTGGGACTAAACCTAATTTCATGATTTTATAAACAGGCTTTGGTAATTCACGATAAATATCTGACGCAACACCACCAGGATGCAGCGCATTATTGGTGATTGTGCTATTGGTTAACCGTTCCGCAAGTGCGTTGCTGAATAGTAGGTTAGCAAGTTTAGATTGACCATAATAAAACAGCGGATTGTAAAAACCTTCTGCGCGAAACTTATTAGGTTTAATCGAACCAGCCCAGTGCGCAATTGATGCTAGGTGTACAATTCGAGCTTTTGGCGCTTGTTCTAAAGTAGGAATCAATTTGTGTGTAAGCAAAAAATGCCCAAGATAGTTCACGCCAAACTGTTGTTCAAAGCCATCTTGGGTAAACTGTTTGGTCTTGGCGAAGAGTCCTGCATTATTAATCAAAACATCTAAGCTACCATATCGGTCGGCGATTTCATCTGCTGCTTGGGCTGTTGCATCGAGACTATTGAGGTCGAGTTGAACAGTATCAACTTTACCTTGTCCTAATGCAAGAAGACGATTTTGTGCTGCTTTCGCTTTTTCTGTATTGCGACAAGCGAGGATGACATGCTGTCCTTGTTTCACTAATTGCTCAGCGGTGGCAAACCCAATACCCGTGTTTGCACCTGTAATTAGCACTTTCATTTTTTACTCCTGAGATACTTTTTATTCGTCGAATTCCAAAACGGTTCTATAGTGCGTTAATTTTGACAATTTGTCATGTCAAAACTTATTGCAAGCGGATAGATGGTTAAATAAGTTAGATAAAATCCTTTAATAATCAACATGTGCTTTCACAGCTTTTTTTATGATGAATAAAAATAAATCAATGAATTTTTGAGAAGAAGTTGTTTTGATCTTGGCATTCTCTTTGCATTGAATTGCTTGATCTTTTTAGGGGAATTCTATGAAAAGTATAATTTTAATTTTGCCATTTTTATTATTTCTCTCATCGCAGGCTTCAGCAGAACCTGTGCAAAATATTCAGGAAATTCGCATTTCATTAGACAGTGTTTGGGTGGTTGTTGGGGGGATACTAGTCTTTTTTATGCAAGCTGGATTTGCTCTGATTGAAAGTGGGTCTGTACGTAGTAAAAACACCGTGAATGTGCTCATGAAAAACTATATGGACATGTGTATCGGGGGATTGGTTTTTTGGCTGTTTGGTTTTGGTTTGATGTTTGGGCTTAATCAAACAGGTTGGGTGGGCTTAAGTCATTTTATGCCTGATGCCTTAGATGATTGGCATTGGAATCTTCTGTTTTTCCAAATGATGTTTGCGGCTACAGCGACAACGATTGCGAGTGGTGCGATGGCTGAACGCATTCATTTCATGGCTTATGTGGTAAGCGCAATTATTGTCAGTGGTGTGATTTATCCAATATTCGGTAGTTGGGCTTGGGGTGGCTTGTTTGGTGGTGATGGTTGGTTAAAAGAGCTTGGTTTTATTGATTTTGCAGGTTCAACGGTTGTTCATTCTATCGGTGGTTGGGTGGCATTGGCTGGAATTATTATCTTAGGGCCACGCCTAGGAAGATTTGGACGTAAGGGACAAAGCCACTTTTTAGCGGGGCATAACTTACCTTTAGTTGCGCTTGGTGGATTTATTTTATGGTTTGCTTGGTTTGGTTTTAATGCAGCTTCGACTGTTTCTGCAAGAGTCAGTATTGGGCGAATTGCTTTGAATACGCATCTGGCAGCTTGTGCTGCTGCTGCGACTTATATGATTCTTGCATTAATTCAATCTAAAGCCGTACTGATTCGTTACACCATTAATGCATCATTAGCTGGATTGGTTGCGATCACGGCTGGATGCGCAACCATGTCTCCATTGTATGCAGTGATTACAGGGGCTTTTGCAGGTTTGTTAATTACATTTGTTCCGCAGCTTTTAGAAAAAATGCAGTTGGATGATGTGGTGGATGCTGTCGCCGTTCATGGTGTTTGTGGCGCATGGGGAACCATTGCAGCGGGGATTTTCTTGGAAAGTAATCCATTTAATTTGAATGTAATCGGTGTGCAAGCACTGGGTGTTGGTGCGGCATTTATTTGGGGTTTTGGAGTTGCATTTATCATGTTCAAAGTACTGGATAAAGTTCTCGGTGGACTTCGAGTGTCACAACAGCATGAACAACGCGGTTTAGACTATACCGAGCATGCGGAGCTGTCTTATCCAGAGTTCCAGCGTGATTTAACGTTTGAAACTGACAACATTACTCATCGTCACTAAGAGGCGTTTGTTATGGCTGAATTAACCATTGAACAAAAGAAATTAGCAGTAGAGAAAGGCTTGGCTCAGTTTATGCCTGATACCGTTTTACAACGTGTTTTGCAATATTGGGAAAGTGAATATGGCAATCAACCTTCTTTTGTTTTAAATCGTTTTCTGAGTGAGATTTGCACCAATGATGAGATGCGTCTACAGCGCAAAGATATGTTACGACAAGTATTGCATGAAATATCTGTAGTAGAAAAGCAGCAACGCTTAAAAGTTAAAAATGACAAAAGCGTTGCTGTTCCAAAGCAAGGGGAGGTGGTCGTTGACTCATTTCAGGCATTCTATGATTTTGTCATGGCGATTTTAAAATCTGTGGCTCGAAATGATTATCTAGAGTTTGTTGAAGAAATACAGCTCAAAATGAAGAAACATCGATCGCTTGCGGATTATTGGTATGTCGTTGGTTCTGAGAGAGAGTCTTTGCAACAGTTCTCACCACAAAATTATGCACCGATGATTACCGTACTTTATGCAATCTATTGTGACTTTTATGGTCCGATCAAAGCTGATCAGCTCTATGCGCTGATTAAAAATGATATCAAGCAACGCTATCCTGAGGTAGATGTAAAACAGTTTTTGTAGGCATAAAAAAGCGACCGATTCGGTCGCTTTTTTTGAGCTAATTTTTAAGCTACAGATTCTGGTGCACGCCATAAGCTTTCTAAGTCATAAAACTTACGCGCAGTAGGTAACATTACATGTACAACGACATAACCTAGATCGATTAAGATCCACTCAGCATCACGTTCACCTTCGACACCCAGTGGGCGGAAGCCTGCTTTACGTGCTTCATCAGCAACATTATCAGCAAGTGCTTTGACATGACGAGTTGAAGTACCGCTTGCGATTACAATCGCATCGGCAACATTGCTAATAGAACTTACATCAAGTTCTAAGATATCTTTGGCTTTTACATCAGTAAGGGCTTCATGTACAACTTTTAAACAAGCATGTACATCTTTGTTGGATGTTTTGATTTTTAGGTCGTGAGAATTAGAAGCGCTGGGCGATGGTTCTAAATTCATAGAGGGTATATTTTCCTGACAATTGCTCATTGTCAAATATACCGTTTTTCTCTATGGAATTCAAATTTCAGCAGTAACAGTTTATGTATTCACATCATTTGAAAAATACTTATTTTTCCATGCAAAAGATTGATCTGATTGGGTTTTTGGTCTGTATTCAGCTGCGATTAGACCTTGGTAATCACTTTGCAATAACCAGTCAAAGATCTGCTTGTATGGGATATTTCCAGTATCTGGCTCATTACGATTTGGGCAATCTGCAAATTGAATATGCCCAATTTGATGCAAATTTTCTTGCAAACCTGTCAGAACATCTTCACCCATCATTGCCATATGATAGCAATCGTATTGCATTTTCAGTTTTGGATGATTAACAGCTTCAAGCATTTCTTGAGCTTGTGCAATATTTTGTACCAAAAAGCGGGGCATATCTGTGCCATTGATCATTTCAATAACAGGTTCAATGCCTTGTTCTGTGAGCATATGGCAAGCAAGTTTAAGGTTGTTTGAAAGCGTGTTTAGGCAAGGCAGTAAATCAGCATCCAAGGGCTGTTTGCCTGCGAGGATGTTTACACGAGGTACATTGAGTGCATTTGCATATTCGATTGCAAGCTCTAAGGCATGATGAAACTCAAGCTCTCTTCCGGGTACACCCGCTAGTCCATTTCCGCCTTGCATGAGGTCGCCTGCTGGTACGTTGATCAAACCAAGCGATAAATTATATTGTTCGAGTTGAGTGCGTATATCCGAAATATCAAGCTCATAGGGGAACTGTATTTCTACGTGTTGGAATCCATGTGCGTGGGCTAAAGCAAAACGTTCAATTAACGGTACTTCAGTAAAAATCATGGATAAGTTGATGGCAAGTTGGCTCATTTTCAAACTCCCTGATTTCATAAATTATTGTTCTATATATTGAATGATAGTAGCTAAATCATTCTCAGCAAAGCCATTTTCTTGGTGGGCTTGTAACTGTTGTAGAGCTTTTTGTGCAACAGGAATGTTTAAGTTAAAACCTTTGGCAAGTTGAACAGCATTATTTAAATCTTTAGAGAGGGTTTGTACTTTCCATTGCACGGGTTCAAAGATATGAGTTGCCATGCGTGGTGCAAGAATTTGAAAGGGTTTTGAGTCAGCGAAACCGCCTGCTAGTGCTGGA
Organism: Acinetobacter sp. YQ_14; assembly: GCF_043102985.1. Lineage (NCBI taxonomy): Bacteria > Pseudomonadati > Pseudomonadota > Gammaproteobacteria > Moraxellales > Moraxellaceae > Acinetobacter > Acinetobacter sp. YQ_14. Next base: position 82,013 of record NZ_JBICJJ010000021.1, read on the forward strand.
GCAAGTAATGTGGTATCGACACCAGCTTGATCGGCAAGTGCAACGGCTTCAGCAATTAAGGTACTATTTGCTGCCACGATTAACTGATTACAAATTTTGGTGGCTTGGCCAGTTCCAGATTCACCCATACGAGTGACACGTTGGGAAAGTACATCGTAAATAGGATTGAGACGTTGAATTGCCTCAGCATTTCCACCCGCAAAGATCACCAAAGTGCCTTGTTCTGCACCGAGTGTTCCACCTGAAACAGGGGAGTCAATCCATGTGACTTGTTGCTCTTGACTTGCTTGGGCAAGTTCGAGCGTCGCCGCTACGGAGAGGCTGGAAAAATCTACAATGATTTGATTGGGTTGTAAGTAGGATTCAATTTGGGCAAAAACACTTTGTACAGCTTTATCATCGGCAAGACAGGTTAAGATCACGGGATATTTTGCGATTTCATCAAGTTCGAGTGCGAGTGCACCTTCTTGAATGAGCGGGTCGCAAGCATGTTGGCTACGATTCCATACAGCAACAGTATAGCCAGCTTTTAAAAGACGACTGGTCATCCTTGTGCCCATTAAGCCCATTCCTAAGAAGGCGATAGGGGTTTGTTGGTCGATTTTCATGCTGTTTGCCTATGCTTTGTTCTTGTCCTAAAGAAGTCTCGCAGAGTTGATGCGCTATTGCTAGTCAACCTTTACTGAATTAAGGGTTAGCTTGGAAAAGTGAGCTGTTGAATATTAGGTAATCCATTCCTATTTTTATAGGAATGGATTTTTTGTTTATTTGTATTGGCGTGGGAGAAATTGCACTTCAGGGTTTTTATCCTTTTTACGTGCAAGTCCGCTATTTTTACCTAACAGCAGTTTAAGTTGCCACAGCTTTTCTAAGCGTAAAGCTTTCTCTGGTTGGTGTTCCATTGCATCAAGTACACGTTTCGCTGCCATAATGGCATCTGGAGAGCGTTGAAGCATTTCTTGAGCAATCGTATTTGCTTTTGCTAATGGATCATTATCCAAATGCGTCACCAGACCAATTTCTTTAGCGTATTCAGCATCAAAGATACGTGCAGTGAGCGTAAGTTCTTTGGCTAAGTCAACACCAATAAGGCCTTTCAATGAACGAGTTAAGCCCATATCTGGCACTAAGCCCCAACGACTTTCCATAATCGACATCTGAGTATTCGGTGTTGCAATCCGAATGTCAGCAGCAAGTGCGAGTTGCATACCCGCACCAAAGCAATAGCCTTCGATTGCCGCAATCACTGGAATCGGCAGATTTTGCCAAATCAAGAATGCTTTTTGGAATAGGCTTTGTCCTGGTTTGATCAGTTCCCATGCGGCAAATACTGTATTTTTTGGATTGTTTAAATCAGAAAGGTCGATGCCAGCACTAAAGACATTTGCTTCACCCGTTAAAATGACACAGCGAATTGAACGATCTTTTTCAATTTTCTTTGCAGTCGCAACCAATTCTTTCAGTAAAGCAAAGCTCATTGCATTACGTTTATCTGGACGATTTAAAGAGACTGTTGCGATTCCATTGTTCTTTTCAACGCGTAAAAGTGCCATCTGCCTTACTCTTATTGTGTTTGATGAGGCAGCATAGCATGAGTCCTAATCGCGAAACATGACACATCAGTCACATTAATTTTCATTAGCATATAGCACGAGGTTTGCTGCCTGTCTGACTTGTTCAATCGCAAAATTCAACTCATTAAAACGATGATTGGTTTCATTAATGAATATCTCATCTGCTTTACGGCGTTCTTTGCGTAAGGTTGAAACAAATTGCTCAAATTCACCCGCAACACGTTGCAAAGTTGGTGTTCCGACATAACGAGTAGCACCATATAAGCGATGTAGTACATGCTCTAATTGAGGGAAGTCTTCAAGTTCGATCAGTTGTTGCATTTCAGTGAGTTCACCCTCAAAGCTGTCAACTAACATTCGCAATAAATCTTGGGCAAGGTCTTCTTTATTTGCTGCAAGCTGGACACTTTGCTGCCAATTTAGAATTTGTGGATCAATTGATTCGATTGGGTGTTTTTGCTCTGTGGCGATGGGTTGAGCGATAAAATTATTCTTAGTCCAATGGGTAAGAATTTGAATGATCTGCTCCATTTGGATTGGTTTTGTTACATAATCATTCATGCCTACTTTTAATAGTTTTTGTTTCTCATCAGCAAGCGCATGGGCTGTAAGCGCAATAATTGGCAGTTGCATGCCTGTATCTAAAGTCGACTCTAATGAACGTATTGCACGGGTGGTATCAATCCCAGACATAACTGGCATTTGAATATCCATAAAGACTAAGTCAAATGGCGGAAGATTTTGTTCGATACGTTCTTGAATAATATCAATCGCTTTTTGACCGCTCAGCGCTTTGGTAGTCGTGACATTCAATTCACCTAATAACGCTTCGAGTACGATCAGGTTTGGTAGATGATCATCTACTGCAAGGATGTGTAACCCTTGACCATTAAAGTCTTCTGGCTCTTGTTCGAAGATGGGTTGATTGCCCAACAACTGCACTAATTCACGACGGCTTAATGGTTGATACAGTGGGCGGGCGCGGTATTCATTCAGCATGTTTGGCTCAAGACTCATTTGATAGCCATAAACTGCTAAATTGCCACTATAACGTTGGCGGATTTCTTTGAGTAATGCTTCAGTATCACCACTATGGTCGACGATCAGCCAAGTGCTTTCTTGTTGATTTAGATGATTTAATCGACTAAATAAATCTAATATCGACTGCGTTTCGATATGTGAAACATGATAATTTTCTAAATACGAGCGTAGCACGCTTGCAGTTGCAGGGTGAGCCAAATAAGACACCACTTGCAAATGATCAAAATGTGGATGCTCTACAAAGTCATGCTCTTCTTCAACTTTAAATAGGGCTGTGAACCAGAAAGTTGAACCTTTATCCGTTGGCGCACGATCTTGGTTATCCTCGAAGCCAATTTGACCATGCATTAAGTGTACAAGTTGCTTAGAAATAGCTAAGCCGAGTCCTGTACCACCGAATTGACGAGTGACGGAAGCATCACCTTGAGAGAAAGATTCAAATAAACGTTTGCGGTCTGTGCCACTTAGACCGATACCACTATCCTGTACGCTGAAATGTAGTAAACATTGGCCAATGTCATCATCTTCCATACGGACACGAACAATGATTTCGCCGTCTGGTGTAAATTTGATGGCATTAGAAATAAGGTTGGTGAGAATTTGCTTAAAACGTAACGCATCGCCAATCACATGCTGAGGGATGTTTTCAGCATAGTAGAATGCCATGTTGATATGTTTCTGCGCTGCTAGAGGAGAGAGCATATCCATCACATCAAAGATGGCTTCCTCAAGATCAAAAGGTGCGGTTTCGAGTTCTAATTTTCCTGCATCAATTTTAGAAAAATCCAATACATCATTGATCAATGCTAATAGGTGAGCAGAAGATTTACGAATCGTTTGTAGATAGAGATTTTGCTCATTACTTAAATTTTGTTGACGCAATAATAAGTGAATAAAGCCATCAATACTGTTCAGTGGTGTTCTTAGTTCATGGCTGATATTGGCCAAAAATACTGATTTTGATTGGTTTGATGAAATCGCTTGGTCACGTGCTTGACGATAAGTAATGTTCTGAACTTCTAAGGTATCTAAAGTACGGCGTAAATCTTCTTCCGTTTGTTCTGTATGTTCTTTTAATTCTAAAAAGCTAAAGTGCAGACGCTTCACGACATTGGCAATATCTCTTTGCAGTAGGCGTAACTCACCTGTGCTATTGACGACAATATGTTGATCTAAAGTATCTGCATTAAGGCGCTGCATTTGCATACGAATTTCGTAGAGTGGTGCTAACCAGCGACGTGAGAATACATTTAAACAAAATAATAAAATAAGAAGTGTGATTAAGCCTGTCACAACTAAAGAAAGTAAAATTTTATAGCGTGCCAGCTCAAGCGGTTGGTTATCTAGCTCAATCAAGAGCCAAACAGAGTTGGGATTGCCAATATCTAGTTTTGAGCCATAGATACTGTTGTGATTATGTTTGATTGGCCCAAAGAAATTACTGTTGTTTGGAAAGCTTGGCCAGAAGCGGTTATTTTGATAACCAACACTGAGATAAGTTTGACCTTTGTTGTCGATTAAAACCGCACGTTGCAGATTCTTTTCATCAAACATTTTTTGCAGAATGTTTTGCGCACGATCATATTGATCTGGGCGTTCTTGCACGAGTCGGAGTAAATCAGTTGCCGTTTGGTGATAGCGCGCTAAAATTGCTGAAGCATCAGAACGTTGCTGTTGTTTTGCTGCATTTGTTGTTTCAGATAAAACCCAAAGTGTCCCCACGCTCGTCAAAATGGCAATCGGCACTAAAATCAGTGCAATCAGTTGTCCGTAAGCATGATTGAGCCGTAATCGTTTCGATAAAGTTTTATTGAAATTGGACATAGTGCGGTCAGATTTATCATTCTGCAAAACATCTTAGCACGCTTTAATAACAGCGAGGTATTTAGCAGCCAATAAAAAGCATATTGAAAAGGTGCAGTATTTCGGTTTTTTTCATACAATAGACGCCACCTTAATATCGGTGTCGATCATGACGAATACGCAAACTGATTTTCTAGCAGACGAATTTTTACTCGACTATTATGTTGGTAAAAGCCCACTGGTGCGTTTACAGCGTTTAGCAAGTCATACAAGCGCAACGGTATTAGCAAAATTAGAAGGCAATAACCCTGCTGGTTCCGTGAAAGATCGTCCAGCGTATAACATGATTATTCAAGCCGAAAAGCGTGGTCAAATTCAGCCTGGCGATACCTTGATTGAAGCAACCAGTGGTAATACAGGGATTGCACTCGCTATGGTCGCAGCGATGCGTGGCTATAAAATGAAATTGATTATGCCAAATAATATGAGTCAAGAGCGTAAAGACGCAATGTTGGCTTATGGCGCAGAATTAATAGAAGTGACGCAGCAACAAGGTATGGAAGGTGCACGTGACCTTGCCATGCAAATGCAAGCAGAAGGCAAAGGGTATGTGCTCAATCAGTTTGGTAATCCAGACAATGTAGAAGCTCATTATCTGACTACAGGTCCTGAAATTTGGAAACAAACAGGCGGAAAGATTACCCATTTTGTGAGTTCAATGGGAACTACGGGTACAATCATGGGTGTTTCCAAATACTTAAAAGAACAAAATCCAGAGATTCAGATTGTTGGTTTGCAACCTTCAGATGGTTCAAGTATTGCTGGTATTCGCCGTTGGCCTGAAGAATATTTACCAACGATTTTTGATCGCAGTCGTGTCGATCGTATTATTGATATTCCGCAAATTGAAGCTGAACGTGCTATGCGTCAACTGGCGCGTAAAGAAGGCATTAGCGCAGGTACTTCTTCAGGTGGTGCGGTTTGGGCTTCATTGCGTATTGCGGAAGAAAATCCTGATGCGGTCATTGTTTGTATCATTTGTGATCGTGGTGATCGTTATCTATCAACGGGATTATTCTCCGTACAAGATTAGAATCTCCCTTGCGGAGCTATACCGCTACTCATCTCGTTAATAAAGAGAAAAAGAGGGAGCTTGGGTAGCAATGCTACTAAGAAGTGATTTAATGAGATTTTAATATGAGCTTACGGTTTCCAATTTTAGTTTTTGATATTGAAACGCTAACTGATTTAAAAGCTGGCGCTCATTTATATCATCTTGATCTACCTGAAGCTGATGTTGAGCAAGCGCTGACTAAAATTCGTCGTCAAGAATCTGGGATGGATTTTCAGCGTCTTCCATTACATGAGATCGTTTGTATCTCAGGTTTATGGATCGATGAAAAAGGGTTTAGATTATTCTCTTTTAGCCAAGAGCAAAATTCTGAAGCTGAAATGCTGGCAAAGTTCTTGTCTATTTTTGATAAGAAGCAGCCAACGCTCGTGAGTTGGAATGGTTCGCAATTTGATTTGCCTGTGATTCTATTCAGAGCAATGTATCACGGTCTGTCAGCACCGAATCTTTTTGACCAAGGTGAAATTGATAACCAGAAGCGCTTCAATAACTATCAAAATCGTTATCATCATCGTCATGTTGACTTGATGGATGTGATGGCAATGTTTAATGGTCGTAATTTCCAAAAATTAGATGATATTGCTTGTCTTCTGGGCTTTCCAGGGAAGCGTGGCGAATCGGGTTATCATGTGCCTGAATATGTACGAACTGAACAATGGTTAAAATTAACGAGCTATTGTGAGGGTGATGTACTTAATACATGGTTGGTTTACTTACGTTGGTTATTACTGAAAGGTCAACTGAATCAACAAGATCATCAACAGCTTATGCAAGCAACGATTGATTATTTACAAACTCAAACGCAACAATCTGATTTTTTACAGGTATGGCAACAAACATCGCAATATACTGTATTCACCGCTCAAACTTTTGCGCCCCAAATTTAGGTTCATCTTTTGAAACATAAAGCGAAACATCGACCAGTCCAAAATCCTATTTATACCTTTCAGATCGAAGCATTTTCGCACGAGGGGCGAGGGATTGCGCATTATGGTACTCATCCTGATCATCCTAAAGAAAAGCATGGTAAGAAAGTTTTCATTCGCTACGCTTTAGTTGGTGAAACGGTTCAGGCGAAAGTAACACATCAGACCAGTCGACTTGAAGAAGCTGAGATGGTGAAATTAGAAAGTGAACCAGCAGCCTCGCGGATTGACCCCATTTGTCAGCATTTTGGGACTTGTGGTGGTTGTAGTTTGCAACATATAGATCCAATTGAGCAGATTCGTTTAAAGCAAAATGTTTTGCAGTCGCATTTGCAGCACTTTGCAGGTTTGCAACCTGAACAATGGTTAGAGCCAATTCGCGCAACTAAAACAGACTATCGTCGTCGTGCAAGAATTGGTGTTCGTTATATTGCGAAGCAGAATCGATTGGTGATGGGTTTTCGTGAACATCACAGTAATCATTTAACTGCGATTCAGCAATGCAAAGTACTTGATCAAACTTTGTCTGATGCGTTGCCAGAGTTGCGAAAATTACTCGAAAGTCTAACAGGCAAAGCGCATATTGGTCATATAGAATTAGCCATGGGCGACAATGAGGTTGCGTTATTAATTCGTCACTTAGATGAATTAAATGTGTCGGATGTCAACCAATTGCGTCAATTTTCGTTACTCAGAGGGTGGCAGTTATACTTTCAACCGAAAGGTATAGAGAGTTTACATCGCGTTGATGATTCTCAGGCTGAGATGCGTTTGCACTACAGTTTGGACGATTTTGCAGTCAAATTTGCGTTCTCTCCACTCGATTTTACTCAGGTAAATAGTGAAGTAAATGCAAGAATGGTTCATTTGGCATGTGAATTGCTTAATTTACAAGAAGGTGAAAGGGTTCTTGATCTATTTTGTGGATTAGGTAATTTTTCTTTACCTTTAGCACGTTGTGTTGGTGAGACTGGTCAAGTCGTTGGTGTTGAGGCGAGTGATGAGATGGTACATAGAGCAACTGAGAATGCGAAAGCAAACCAGTGCACTCAAGCCGTGTTCTTTTCACAAGATTTAACAAAAGACTTTTCGCATCATTCTTGGGCGAAGCAAGGATTTGATGCATTATTAATTGATCCTCCACGATCAGGTGCTTTTGAGGTTATGCAATATGTACCGAATTTTGGAGCGAAAAGAATCGTTTATGTTTCATGTAACCCATCTACACTGGCAAGGGATGCAGGTGTACTGGCACAATATGGCTATCAGCTCAAAAAAGCCGCAGTGATGGACATGTTTACGCATACTGAACATGTTGAATCTATTGCCTTATTTGAAAAAAATGAGCAGCTTGAAAAGATCGAAGAGATAAACGATTAGAAAATGAGTTACATATCCAGAGGAGAATGGTATGGTCACAGTACGTGAGCAGTTACCTGGACCGCTCCATGAGTTGTCCGAGGAAACGACTGTAGAACATGCCGCTGAAGCGCAAAGTGGTCTAGTGTCTTGGCTAGATCGAGTGCGTGATATCTTGGAAGGGGCGGAGCTAAAGCAGCTTGAAAAAGTTGCGCAGCTTACCTTGGAAAGAGAGTTGGAATCCACGGTTAATCATCGTACCAATACCTTTAGTACAGGGATTGGCATGGCAGATATTTTGGCGCATTTACATGTCGATGAAGATACATTGTCAGCGGCAGTGTTATATCGTAGTGTACGTGAAGGGTTCATTACTTTAGAGGATATTCAAGCGCATTTTGGCGAGCAAGTTTTAAGCCTTGTAAAAGGTACGCTTGCGATGGGTAAACTGTCTGAGTTAATTGAAAAGAACAAACGATTAGAAGATCATTTCAATAATAATCAACGAGAGCATTTAAGCGGCATTTATAAAATGCTGATTTCGGTCACAGAAGATGTACGCGTTGTTTTAATCAAATTGGCAGAACGAACCTATGCACTGCGTGAACTTGCAACAGCAAGTAAAGAACGTCAAGAGCGCGTTGCACGTGAAATTCTGACCATCTACTCGCCACTGGCGCATCGATTAGGCATTGCACAACTTAAGTGGGAGCTTGAAGATCTTGCATTCCGTTATTTAGCGCCTGAACGTTATAAAGAAATTGCATCGTTACTTAATGAAAAACGTTTAGAGCGTGAGCAATATATCCAGTTTGTGATTGATAAGCTTAAAAATGAATTAAGTGAAAATGACATCCAATCTGAAATAACAGGACGAGTGAAGCACATTTATTCGATTTATCGAAAAATGAAAAGCAAGAATCTGAGCTTTGATCAGCTCTATGATATTCGTGCGGTTCGCGTGCTCGTGAAAAATGTACCTGATTGTTATCATGCTTTGGGCATCGTGCACCAAATCTGGCGTCATATTCCGAACCAGTTTGATGATTATGTCACCAATCCAAAAGCCAATGGCTATCGCTCATTGCATACGGCTGTAATTGCTGAAAATAAATCTTTGGAAGTACAAATCCGTACTTTTGAGATGCACGATGAGGCTGAGCTTGGCGTTTGCTCTCACTTCAATTATAAAGAAGGTGAGAAAAATACAGACCATTCATTTAACCATCGTTTGCATTCTTTACGTGCAGTTCTTGAACACTATCAAGAACGCACAGAGACAACGCCACATGCTGAAGATGAAGAGTCAAATGGTATAGATCAGATTCAAGATTTTGAAAATTTTGAAAAGATTTATGTGTTCAGCCGTGATGGTGACATCAAAGAATTACCACGCGGTTCGACAGTTCTTGATTTTGCCTATCATGTGCATACAGAAGTGGGTAATAAGTGTTACGCTGCGCGTGTCAACCAACGTTATGTACCATTAACCTATACGCTTAAAACAGGTGAGCAGGTTGAGATTTTAACCAAGAAAGATCGTGAGCCAAATCGTGATTGGTTGGTAAATTCTTTAGGTTATATCAAAACAGCCCGTGCACGTGACAAGCTACGTCATTGGTTCAGACAACAAGATCGCAGTAAGAATATAGAAGTTGGGCGTGAGCTGTTAAACAAAGAACTTGCTCGTTTAGCGATTCACCCAAAAAGTATTGATCTAAAAGATTATTGCTCACATTTTAATTTTAAATCTGGCGATGATATTTTAGTTGCGTTGGTCAGTGGTGATATCAGTCTGCATGCGTTGATTAATCAAGTTAATCGTCAGATGCATTTGGATCAAGATGAGCCAGAACTTGTTTTAAAACCTGCGTTAAATCCTCGTGCTAGTCATACGTTATCTGCGCATGGCATTTTAATTGATGGTTTGGATAACGTTGAACTACATATTGCTCAGTGCTGTCAACCAGTACATGGTGAGTCGATTGGTGGTTATATTACGTTGAATCGTGGTGTAAGCATTCATAAAGTTGCTTGTCCTGATTATATTCGCATGACGACACAAGAACCTGAGCGAGCTGTTGAAGCGGATTGGGAAATGCAGCCAACGCGTGGTCAGAGTGTACAAATCGTGGTGGAAGCATATGATCGCCGCGGTTTACTCAAAGACTTAACGCAAGTGATCTTCTCCGATCAAATTAATATCCGTCAGGTCAATACCATTTCTGAAGCAGATGGGATTGCCAATATGAAATTGTTGATCGAAGTGAAAGGCTTGGCTCAATTATCTCGCTTGCTTGCTCGTTTAGAACAGCAACCCGGAATTATTAGCGCAAGACGCTTGGTTCAGGGAAGTTAACAAAAAAGCTGCATGTAAATGCAGCTTTTTTTATTATGAACGTTTCGATAAGAAAATATTGGTGAGTCGATTTAAGAACTGTGGGCTAATACTCGACAATTGATACATCAGCTTAGTTTTGATACCTACAGGGGTATGTGTAGGAATCAGGGCATGATCTTTTTGTTGTGCCAAATGCAGCACCTGCTTCGCCACATCGGCAGGGGTTAAATCCACACCAATATTTTGAATGCTCCCTGCATCCATATTTTTCACCATATTGGTTTGTACAAATAAAGGCATAACATCGAGTACACGAATATGATGTTTTTGCCATTCCACATCAAGGGCTTCGGTTAAACCACGCACTGCAAACTTGCTTGCGGAATAAGAGGCCAAATCTGCTTGACCATAAATAGCAGAAGCTGAGGAGAGGTTGATTACTCGTGCAAAACTAGCTTCTTTCAGATGAGCTAAAGCTGTATGACAACCATTTAAAACACCTTTGATATTAATATCTACTGTGCGGTGATGAGATTGGATCGTCGTATTTTCAAATGGCCCTGAATATAAAATTCCTGCATTATTCACTAAAATATTGAGTTCACCAGCCCAGTTTTTAAACTCCTGAAGTGCGATCTGCCATTGGCGATAATTACTGACATCAAGATAACCTGCTTTTGCATCTGTACCGAGTTCTGTTGCTAAGGCTTGGGCTTGTTCCTCATTAATGTCATAGATCCCTACTTTATAGCCATTTTTGTGAAATAAACGCGCGATTTCAGCACCAATTCCTTGTGCAGCCCCACTAATAAAAACACTATGTTGCATTACTTTCCCTTACTTTATATTGATACTTCTTGAGTGCGTGTATATTACGCATATGCGGCTTTAAGCTGCAACAATTTGCTTTAGTTTGGAGTCGATCATGGAAAAATTATTAAATATCATGCAAGAGTTAAGACAAAAATGTCCATGGGATCAACAACAAACACCAAGTAGTTTGACGCGTTATGCGATAGAGGAAGCTTATGAGGTGGAAGCTGCGATTCGAGTCGGTGATCTCGATGAAATCCGTAATGAATTGGGCGATTTACTTTTACAGGTTGTATTCCAATCTCAGATGTATAGTGAGCAGGGCGCTTTTAATTTTCAAGATGTCGTTGAGGCGATTAGTGAAAAGTTGATTCGCCGCCATCCTCACGTTTTCCAAGCAGAACAATATCAAAATTTAAATCCCGAACAAGTCAGTGAATTATGGAAGCAAATCAAGCAACAAGAAAAACAAGGTAAAGCACAATCTCGATTAGATGAAGTCAAACATGCGCCAGCCTTAGTACAAGCTCAGGAAATACAAAAGAAAGCTGCGCAACTGGGTTTTGATTTTGAAACAGTAGAAGATGCTTATGGAAAGTTAGATGAAGAGTTAGGTGAGTTGCAGCACGCGATAAAAGCACAAAAAGCCGATGAAATCGAAGAAGAATTTGGTGATTGCCTATTTTCTTTGATTAATGTTGGACGTAAACTTGGCCTGTCGAGTGAGACCGCATTGTTAGCAACGATTCATAAATTTAGAAGCCGTTTCGCTTTTATAGAACAACAAGCACAACGACAACATAAAGACTTGCAAGAAATGAGTTTGGCAGAGATGGATGAACTTTGGGAGCAAGCAAAAGTACAATTAAAACATCAGGGGACATCGAATGAATTTGCCGCAGCTACGCAGCAAACCTAATTTTTTATTCATCATTGTTTTATGGTTGGGATGTTTTTCTCAAGTGTATGCACAACAGTTTGATCAATCCTATGAAAAGTGGAAAGCGCAGCAGCAAGCACGAGATCAGCAATTGGCAAAACAACCCAACAATAATTATTATTTATCTAGACCAAGCCAACAGCAAACAAATAAACAACTTTCATCTTCTGTAAATATTTCAGGCGATAAAATTAGTTTAAATCAAGCGAACTTAGCACAATTGCAAAGTCTAAGTGGTGTTGGGGCAAAAAAGGCACAAGCTATTATGGAATATCGCCAAAAGAATGGTGGTTTTAAAACGATTGATGAACTGGTAAATGTCAAAGGAATTGGGCCGAAATTGCTTGAAAAGAATAAAGCTCGACTCATTTTATAAGAGAAAAAATGAAATGCTGTTGCTAATCATGGCTGCTGATCTGTTGAAACTTCAACAGAATAAATTGCCCTTTGTGAGCGTTAGAGCTATGATTAGCGACAAATTGTTATTTACGTCCTGACGTAGGAGACAGTGTCTTTTGCAAACTTTGCGCGCGTCAAAATGTGGTTTGTCCACAACTCAACTTCCATCCTCTATTCTAGATGTAATTGATAGCCTGACTAAAGCTGGCTATGAGGCATATATTGTGGGCGGTGGTGTTCGCGATATGATGTTAGGTTTAAATCCTAAGGACTTTGATGCTGTAACTAATGCAACTCCAGCTCAAGTCAAAGAGGTTTTTGGTCGACGTTGCCGTATCATCGGACGACGTTTCGAGTTAGCTCATGTTTACTCTGGTCGAGAGTTAATTGAAGTTGCAACTTTCCGTGCCCCCCCTAAAAAAGCAGTCACTAGCGCATCTGGTATGATTCTGCGTGATAATAACTGGGGAACGATAGAGCAGGATTTTGCTCGTCGAGATTTTTCAATCAATACTTTGTATTACCAACCTCGTAAAGGTGTGGTGCTTGATTTCTGTCATGCGGTTGATGATATTAAAACACGCACATTACGTTTTCTAGGCGAGCCAGCACAGCGTTTTGAAGAAGATCCTGTGCGAATGTTACGTGCTTTACGTTTTGCTGCGAAACTCAACTTCGATATTGATCCATCTATTCTCGATGTTTTTGATATTGAAATGACGCAGTTATTGCGTGATGTCTCTCCTCATCGTTTATATGATGAATCTCAAAAGCTATTCACGATGGGGCATCTCAGTCGTGTGCTACCAATGTTGATTGAGTTTGGTGTTTGGAAGCAATTATTTGCAGAAATTCGTCCTGAGATCACAGCATTTATCGATCGAGCTGCAAGAAATACAGATCAACGTATTCAAGTCGGTAAAACCATTAACCCTGCATTCTTTTATGCAGTGTTATTGTGGAAGCCTTTCTTAGAGCGTTGTGATTTTTATCTCAACAAAGGTGTTGTGCCCGCTGAAGCGCGTGCGCAAGCTGGACTGGATGTATTAAAGCGTCAAGCAACGCGGACCATCATTCCACGGTTCGCTGAAACTTTTATTCGTGAAGTTTGGGAAATGCAAACTCGCTTACTCAATCCAAAACCTCAGCAAATTGAAGCACTCGCTGGGCATGCGCGTTTCCGTGCAGGATTTGACTTTCTTCTATTGCGTGAGAAATCTGGCGATAACAGCACTGAAGGAATGGGCATTTGGTGGGAAAACTACCAAGAAATGACCATGGATCAAAAAGAAGCTGCAATTCGTCAATATAATCGTCAGCGTAGTAAGAATCGTCGCAAAGTTGTCGAAGCTGATGAACCTAAAACGACTGAAATCGAACCTTTGGTCAATGTACCTGAGCCAAGAAGTCGTCGCGCGAAAAAAGAACGTGTGCGTGTAGATGAATCAGCAAACCGTTTTATTGAAAAAGCAACAGCAGATTCAGGGCAAATAAATGCTGATCATCCAATATTGAAGCGTAAACGTGTACAACGTGATTTGAGCCAAGTTATTTTTGGGCCAACACAATGACGGTTCGTAGTTATATCGGTCTTGGTAGTAACTTGGGTGATTCTGAGCAAATTCTCCGAGAAGCAGTTGAGAAATTGGCAACATTGGGTTCTGTTCAGGTGTCTAGACTGTATCAAAGTCCACCAATGGGGCCACAAGATCAACCACATTACTTAAATGCAGTTGTGCGATTAGATACGATGCTTGAGCCTTTACCATTGTTAGATCAGTTACAGCAGTTTGAGCAAGACGCTGGTCGTGTTCGTTTACGACGTTGGGGCGAAAGAACCTTAGATCTTGATTTATTGATCTATGGTCAAGAGCAGATCCAAAATGAACGTCTTACCGTGCCGCATATTGGTATTTTAGATCGTGACTTTGTCATTATTCCCTTATTAGATTTAGATGCTCATTTACAGTTAAATGGTCATTCTTTAAAAGATTTAGAACTGGTACAGCAAGCAAACTTGACTGTAATAGCAGACCAGTCTTGGGCAACCGCTTAAGACTGTTTCGTTCTGGAAACGCCTGTAGAGGACATCATCATGATTAGTCTAAGTGACTTAAGAAAGTTTAAAGCCGAAGGACGCAAGTTCTCATGCCTCACTTGTTACGATGCAAGTATGGCTAAAGCTATGGAATTGGCTGAAATTGATACGATTTTAATCGGTGACTCTCTAGGAATGGCGATCCAAGGAAGAGATTCGACGCTTCCTGTAACGGTAGAAGATATGGCTTACCATACTGCGGCGGTTCGCCGTGGTAATGCACATGCATTAATCATGACCGATTTACCTTTCATGAGTTATGCAACTGTTGAAGATGGCTTAAAAAGTGCTAAAGCCGTCATGCAAGTCGGCGCACAAATGGTAAAAATTGAAGGTGGTGCTTGGTTAAGTGATCTTATTCAAGTCCTTACTCGCAATGGTATTCCTGTATGTGTGCATTTAGGTTTAACACCACAATCTGTACATGTTTTTGGCGGTTATAAACTTCAAGCGAGAACTCGCGAAGCAGCAAATCAATTGATTGCTGATTGCCAAGCGGTTGTCGATGCGGGTGCAGCAGTACTTTTGCTTGAATGTGTTCCAGCACAATTAGGTAAAGAAATTGCAGAGTTATTCCCGAATACACCTGTGATTGGAATTGGTGCGGGTCATGAAACAGATGGCCAAGTTCTCGTTGTCCAAGACATGTTAGGTCTTACCTTTGGTAAAGTTGCACGTTTTGTTCGTAATTTCATGAAAGAACAAGCGGGTGAAACGGCAATTGTAGATGCAATTAAAGCGTATCACGTTGCGGTGCAAGATCAGTCTTTCCCAGCAAAAGAACATACTTTCCAAGTTGAGCTTTAATTCATGAAAACAGAAACAACGATACAAGGCTTAACTGCTTCGCTTGCACCTGCACGTAATACCAAAAAAATGATCGGTTTTGTGCCAACGATGGGTAATTTGCATGAAGGTCATTTAACCTTAGTGCGTGCAGCGAAAAAGATCTGCGACATCGTCGTGGTGAGTATTTTTGTGAATCCAATTCAGTTTGGTGCTGGTGAAGACTTTGATAGTTATCCTCGAACGTTAGAACAAGATAGCCGTTTATTGGCTGATGTGGGTTGCGATATTATCTTTGCACCTTCAGTTGAGCAAATGTACGGTTCACAGCCACGTTTGACCAATATCAGTGTGGGTCAAATCACTGATGATTTATGTGGTAAATCTCGTCCAGGCCACTTTGATGGTGTTGCTGTGGTAGTGACGAAATTATTTAATATTGTACAGCCTGACTATGCCTTCTTTGGACAGAAGGATTATCAGCAACTTGCTGTTATTCGTCAGTTTGTACAAGATTTAAATATTCCGCTTGAAGTCATTGGTGTCCCAATTGTACGCGCTGAAGATGGTTTAGCTCTCAGTTCACGCAATGGATATTTGTCTACTGAACAACGAGAGATTGCACCAACGATTTACCGTTTGTTAAAGCAAGCAGAGCAATCTTTGCAAGAGGGGA
Organism: Acinetobacter sp. YQ_14; assembly: GCF_043102985.1. Classification (NCBI taxonomy): domain Bacteria; kingdom Pseudomonadati; phylum Pseudomonadota; class Gammaproteobacteria; order Moraxellales; family Moraxellaceae; genus Acinetobacter; species Acinetobacter sp. YQ_14. Next base: position 97,901 of record NZ_JBICJJ010000021.1, read on the forward strand.
AAGCCCTTTCTGAAGTGTTAGCAAATATCTCTGCTCAATTGACACAAGCTGGTTTTGTTGTGGATTATGTGGAGGCGCGTCAGCCTAACTTGCAGCCTGTAGAACAATTTGATCGAAATGTGGTTTTATTTGTTGCAGCTAAATTAGGTTCAACGCGTTTAATTGATAATTTAGAAGTTGACTTTAAAACATAAAAAACAAAGGGCAAAACGCCATGAAGCGTATTCTTATCGTGACAGGACAATCTGGCTCTGGTAAATCCTCTGCGTTACAAGTACTTGAAGATTTGGGCTATTATTGTATAGATAACTTACCTTTGGCGTTGCTGCCTGAAATTGTGGCAAAGCTGGATCATGAAAATAATCTTGAGCAACTTGCACTTGGGGTCGATATTCGAAGTACCCGTGCCGATATGCAAGAGTTTGATCTGGTTTTTGAGCAATTAAAAAAACATGGTTCAGTCGATATTATCTATTTGACTACTCAGGATCAGGATTTGATTGCACGTTTTAGCGCATCACGAAGACCTCATCCGTTAGCGAATCGTTTCAATAGCTTGTTGCAATGTATACAGGAAGAAAAACAGCTTTTAATTCCGATACAATTTCGCTCCACAGTGCATATTGATACAACAGATAAAAGTGTCCATGATTTAAAACATATCTTGCTGTCTAAACTTGGGCAGTCTGATAATTTGATTGTCATTTTACAATCATTCGGCTATAAGCATGGCATTCCGTTAGATGCGGACTATGTTTTTGACGTACGCCATTTACCAAATCCACATTGGGATTTAGAATTACGCCGCTTTTCGGGTTTAGATGAGCCTGTACGCCAGTTTTTAGAAAGCAGTCAACAAACCAATGAGATGTTTGAGGATATTTATGCTTTCTTGGAAAAATGGTTACCTGCTTTTGCAGAAGGACATCGGCATTACATGACTATTTCTGTCGGTTGCACAGGTGGTCAGCATCGTTCGGTTTATATTGTGGATAGACTCAAACAGGCCCTTGAGGCAAAATGGTCTGTCCAAATCTTACATAGAGAAATGAAGCACTGGTCATGATAGACACAACAATTGATGTAATTAACAAACTCGGCTTACATGCTCGTGCGTCTGGTAAACTCATCGAGGTGACAAGCAAATTTCGTTCTTCTATTCAAATTGGTAAGGGCGATAAATTAGTTGATGCAAAAAATATTATGTCTTTGTTGATGTTAGGTGCTGGTAAGGGCACAACGCTTCGTTTAGTCATTGACGGTGTAGATGAAGATAAAGCACTGGAAGAAATTCAAACGCTGTTCGCAGCAAAATTTTATGAGGCAGAGTAAATAGTGGCACGTGGCACACAACGTTATACCGATGAAGATTTTGAATCGTTAGAAGGACGTGCGAGCAGAACTGAGCAAAAAAAAGCAGTACAGCGCATGGCAGCTTTGGGTGAGCAATTGGCTCAACTTAATCCAAAGCAAATTCAAAAGCTTCCTGTCGATGAGCGTTTAATTGATGCACTATTAGAAGTGCAGAGAATCAGTTCATTTGAAGCACGTCGTCGTCAGTTTCAACGTGTTGGCAAGCTATTGCGTAATGAAGATGAAAGCACGATTTTATCTTATCTAACGCCGCAACAAGGCGCAAAAAAGCAAATGCAATTGATGCGTTGGGTTGATCGCATGATCGAACAAGGTGATCCTGTAATTAATGAGTTTAGTAAAGTGTTTAATGCTTCTGAACGCCATACTTTACGCCAGCATGTATTGCGTATTCATCGAGATATGAAAAAAGAAGTGAGTGAGGAAGAACTTGCAGCTTCGAAGCTCAAATTTGTGAACTATGTACAGCAAGTGGCATTACTTTCTGATCAAGGTTAAATAAAAGAAGTTTCCGAGGAAACTTCTTTTTTTGTCTATCAATGACCAAACTCGCCTGTCGCTCTTTGTTTAGCCCATTCTCTTAAAATAAATTTTTGCAATTTTCCTGTCGATGTTTTCGGAATCTCTGTAATCACAACATCTTTAGGGACTTTAAATCGTGCAAGCTCTTTTTGACAGTGTGCAATGATTTCTTCAGATGATGCAGAAGCACCTTGTTTTAGTTCAATAAATGCACACGGCACTTCTTGCCAACGTTCATCAGGTTTTGCAACAACGGCTGCTGTAAGAACTGCTGGATGGCGATACAGTACATCTTCAACTTCTAATGATGAAATGTTTTCTCCACCTGAGATAATAATATCTTTAGAGCGATCTGTGATTTTGGCATAACCATCAGGGTGGCAAACGGCTAAATCACCAGTGTGGAACCAACCACCTTTAAAAGCATCTTCTGTTGCTTGAGGGTTTTTTAAATAACCTTTCATCACGATGTTGCCACGGAACATAATTTCACCCATGGTTTCACCATCATTTGGAACTGGCTGCATAGTCTCAGGATCGAGAACGCGCATACTGTCTTGTAATGGATAAGGGACACCTTGACGAGAATGTAGTTGCGCTTGTTCTTGAATAGATAAATCACTCCATCCAGCTTGTGATGCGCAAAGTGCAGAAGGGCCATAGGTTTCAGTTAGCCCATAAACATGGTTGACGTTAATGCCAATATTTCGCATACCTTCAATGATTGCTACGGGTGGGGCAGCCCCAGCGACCATGACTTCTACATGATGCTCAAAAGCAATTTTTTGTTCTTGCGGAGCATTGATTAGCATGGATAAGACAATCGGTGCACCACAGAAATAATCGACTTTATGTTCAGCGATATATTTGAAAATGAGTGCTGGATCTACACGGCGCAAACAAATGTTGGTTCCACCACTGGCTGCAATTGACCATGCAAAGCACCAGCCATTGCAATGAAATAATGGTAGTGTCCAAAGGTAAACTGCGCGAGGCTTCATGCCACAGGCTAAAATATTACTTGCTGCATTCAGATAAGCGCCACGATGATGATAAACCACGCCTTTAGGGTTGCCCGTAGTACCAGAGGTATAGTTGAGACTAATCGCATCCCATTCATCTTGAGGTAATAACCAATCAAACTCTGGATTGCCTTCTGCTAACCATGATTCATACTCATATTGTCCAAGTGCAATCTGTTCGCCTTCATATTCTTGATCAAATACATCAATCACAATAATTTGTCGCGTGACAAGTGTCAGTGCTTCTTCTGCGATTGCTCTGAACTCAGGGTCGACTAGCAGGACTTTGGTTTCTGCATGTTGCAGCATGAAGGCAATCGTTTTCGCATCTAGGCGAGTATTGAGTGTATTTAAAACAGCACCACTCATCGGCACAGCAAAGTGTGCTTCAATCATTGCAGGCACATTCGGAAGTAATACGGAAACCGTATCGTTCTTTTTTATGCCAAGATTAGAGAGTTGATGTGCAAATTGACGGCAGCGCTGATAGGTTTGTTGCCATGTAAGATGTCGTTGACCATGAATGATCGCTGCTTGATTAGGGTAAATATAAGCAGCACGTTCTAAATAACGTAATGGGGATAAGGCAACAAAATTCGCGGGTGTCCGCGGTAACTCATCATATGCACTAACCATGTGTTAACTCCATTTGTGTTCTTGTCTTTTATATCTATATAAACATAGTGTGTCGTTTAGTCTAAATCATTTAGGCTTTAGTCTTGTATATGGGTTTTTCTGATTCAGAGGTTTCATCCTCAGCTAAACCTGTGTAAAATCTTGGATACTTTTTTATCCGCCGTTTTTTATCTTTTGAGGTTCTCCTCAATACATAATCTCGCGGTGATATGCTCCATTGTGCGGGGCATCACTCCTTAAGGATTTTATTATGCCAATCATTACTTTACCAAATGGTGATCAAAAACAGTTTGATCAACCGATTTCCGTGATGGAACTTGCTCAAAGCATTGGTCCGGGTCTTGCAAAAAATACCGTTGCAGGTCGTATCAATGATCGCTTGGTGGATGCTTGTGATTTGATCACAGAAGACGCAACAGTTCAGATTATTACCCCTAAAGATGAAGAAGGTTTAGAAATCATTCGTCACTCTTGTGCGCACTTGGTAGGACATGCAGTTAAGCAATTGTTCCCAGAAGCGAAAATGGTGATCGGTCCGGTGATCGAAGAAGGTTTCTATTACGACATCTGGATGCCTCGTCCATTTACTTTGGATGATATGGCAGCGATTGAAGAGCGTATGAAAAAGCTCATCGATCAAGATTATGACGTCATTAAAAAGATGACACCTCGCGATGAAGTGGTTGCTGAATTTACTGCGCGCGGAGAAGAATACAAATTACGCTTGATTGCAGACATGCCAAATGAAACTCAAATGGGCTTGTACTACCATCAAGATTATTTGGATATGTGCCGTGGTCCGCACGTACCAAACACTAAATTCTTAAAATCATTTAAGCTCACAAAAATCTCTGGTGCTTACTGGCGTGGTGATGCGAAGAATGAACAGCTACAGCGTATTTATGGGACGGCTTGGGCGGACAAAAAGCAGTTAGCTGCTTATATTAAACGTATCGAAGAAGCTGAAAAGCGTGACCATCGTAAAATTGGTAAAGCATTAGACTTATTCCATATGCAAGAGGAAGCGCCGGGTATGGTGTTCTGGCATGCGAATGGTTGGACGATTTACCAAGTGCTTGAACAATACATGCGTAAAGTTCAACAAGACAATGGTTATCAAGAAATTAAGACACCACAAATTGTTGATTTTACTCTGTGGGAAAAATCAGGGCATGCGGCAAACTATGCTGAGAATATGTTTACGACACATTCAGAAAGTCGTAACTATGCAGTGAAGCCAATGAACTGTCCATGTCACGTGCAAGTCTTCAACCAAGGTTTGAAATCATACCGTGATTTACCAATTCGCTTAGCGGAGTTTGGTTCATGTCACCGTAACGAACCATCAGGTTCTTTACACGGTATTATGCGTGTTCGTGGCTTTACACAAGATGATGCACACATTTTCTGTACTAAAGAACAAATTGGTAAAGAAGTTGCTGACTTCATTAAACTGACTTTAGATGTTTATAAAGATTTCGGTTTTGAAGAAGTGCAAATGAAACTTTCTACACGTCCAGAAAAACGTGTAGGTGACGATGCACTTTGGGACTTAGCTGAAAAATCTTTGGCAGATGCTTTAGACGATGCTGGCTTAGCTTGGGATTTACAACCAGGTGAAGGTGCATTCTATGGACCGAAGATTGAATTCTCATTGAAAGACTGCTTAGGCCGTGTATGGCAGTGCGGTACGATCCAATGTGACTTCAACTTGCCAATCCGTTTAGATGCTTCTTATGTCACTGAAGACAATGATCGTGATCAACCAGTCATGTTGCATCGTGCAATTCTTGGCAGTTTTGAGCGTTTTATTGGTATACTAATTGAACACTATGCTGGCTTCATGCCACCTTGGCTTGCACCAATCCAAGCTTGTGTAATGAACATTACCGATTCACAAGCTGAAGCAAGCGAGCAAGTGGTCGCAAAACTCAAAGAAAATGGTCTACGTGGTATTTCTGACTTGAGAAATGAAAAAATCGGATTTAAGATTCGTGAGCGTACTCTAGAGCGTATTCCATACCTTCTAGTTCTTGGTGACCGAGAAGTTGAAGAAGGTACAGTCAATGTGCGTACTCGCTCAGGAAAAAATTTAGGTACTATGTCAGTAGATGCATTTATTGACCTAGTGAAATCTGCCGTTGCCGAACGCGGCCGGTACATTGTGGAGTAATAAAGATTAAACAGCCTGACCGTAACCAACAACAAGGTGCTAAAAGTAACCGTCCTGCAATTAATGACGAGATCCGTGCAAAAGAAGTACGTCTCGTTGCTGCAGATGGAGAACAAAAAGGTGTCGTTTCATTAAATGAAGCATTACGTGCTGCTGAAGAGGCAAATCTTGACCTTGTTGAGATTGTTGCTAATGCAGAACCGCCTGTTTGTAAAATCATGGACTACAACAAGCACTTATTTGACTTGAAACAAAAGCAAAAAGATGCGAAGAAAAAACAGCATCAAGTGCAAGTGAAAGAAATCAAATTACGTCCTGCAACGGATGTAGGTGATTACCAAGTAAAATTGCGTGCAATTTTACGTTTCCTTGAAGAAGGAAATAAGGTGAAAATTACCTTGCGTTTCCGTGGTCGTGAAATGGCGCATCAGCAGCTTGGTTTGGCTCAATTACAGAAAATTGAAGCTGACGTTGCTGAGTTTGGTGTTGTTGAACAAGCACCAAAGATGGAAGGTCGTCAAATGGGCATGTTACTTGGTCCGAAAAAGAAAAAATAATTTTTTCTTAATAAAAAAGCACCGCTATTGCGGTGCTTTTTTATGTTCGCAAGTCTTGTGAGTAAAGAAAATAAAGCAAATCTAAATATGATAATATTAGTTGATAATTACACTATTTTAGAAAGGGGAAATAAATGACGGCAATAACAGGGTCAACTGAACTCTCCGAAATTAATCAAAAAGTTGTTCAAGATGGTGAGATTTTACCTCAAGTAAAACTTAAAGATGGTAGTCGTGTGCAAACGGGTACAGTCGCAACGATGTTGCATAATATCAATTTGTATAACACTGGTGTTCGTGGTGAAGTTGAGGATGAACTTATACTCGCAATTCCAACGCTATTCAAAGTTGGGATGTTTGAATTGTTTTCTATTGATGAATGGATTCAAGGTGATAATCTGGGACGTAAGTTTGTTGGAGAAAAAGCAAAAGCATTTTTGGAAAGCCAAGCGTAATTTGCATAACATGCTCTTTAAGAACATTTTTATTGTTTCTTTTCGTGCTTGTTTACTGATCGTGATTAGTGAAGTGTGCTATAACGCAACAACAGTCAAAATAAAGATGAATAGGGCAACATAAATGATTGACTTATATTATTGGGGCACTCCCAATGGGCATAAAATAACAATTGCTTTAGAAGAAATGGGACTCGAATACAAAATTTTCCCCATCAATATTTTAGAAAATGATCAGTTCCAACCTGATTTTCTAAAAATCTCTCCAAACAATAAAATTCCAGCGATTGTGGATCAAAATGGCCCTCGTGGAGAGCCGATCTCAGTCTTTGAATCGGGTGCGATCCTACAATATTTAGGTCGAAAAACTGGTTTATTTTATCCAACTGATGAACAAGAGCGTGTTGAAGTTGAACAGTGGCTAATGTGGCAGATGGGGGGCTTTGGTCCAATGCTAGGGCAGAATCATCACTTTAATAAGTTTGCTAAAGAACATATTCCTTACGCAATAGAGCGCTATGTGAATGAGACTAAGCGCTTGTATGCTGTGTTAAATAAACAATTGATTGGTCAGAAGTTTGTTGCTGGTGAATATTCAATTGCAGATATGGCAATCTTACCTTGGACACTGCGTTATGAATGGCAGGGAATTCAGCTTGAGGATTATCCTTACGTCCAAGATTATATTGAGCGTTTAACAGCACGTCCTGCAATTCAAAAAGCTTTGTCGATTCAAGTCTAATTTTCTATTATGTCTATGTAAGCCTCATGAGTTATTGGTTGTTATTTATATCGGCTTTTGGGGCTGCAACTTTATTACCATTACAGTCAGAAGCAGTTTTGATGGCTCTGCTTGTAAAAGGTTTGGCAAATCCTATTTATCTGCTTATCGTCGCTACTTTAGGTAATGTGCTTGGTTCGTGTGTGAACTGGTGGCTAGGTCTGAAAATAGAACATTTTAAAGATAAAAAATGGTTTCCTGTTTCCGAACAGCGATTATTACAAGCACAGCAGATTTATCATAAATATGGTTTTTATTCATTGCTATTAAGTTGGACACCAGTAATAGGAGATCCGATTACCTTAATCGCAGGCTTAATGAAAGAAAATTTTTGGCGATTCTTATTGATCGTCACGATTGCCAAAGGTGGGCGATATTTAACTTTATATGCGCTGTATTTAGGTGTTTTTTAGATTAAAAGGAAGGTTTTAAACCGTCCCTTTGTTGTTTGATTAATGATCAGACCCTTTGGTGATATCCACTTTAAACAGATCACTGGTTTTAAACCAACAATAGGTTACAACTGCCAGTGTCATGCAACCACCAAAAATGGTTGCAGTAATGGTTCCCATATATTTAGCAGCTAAACCAGACTCAAAAGCACCGAGTTCATTGCTTGATGAAACAAACATGCCATTGACCGCAGCAACACGACCTCGCATATTTTCAGGAGGGAAAATCTGTAAAACAGTTTGACGAACAACAACAGAAACACTATCACACGCACCAGTCATAGCAAGTGCAAAAAGTGATAGCCACATGTTGTTTGAGAATGCAAATAAGATCGTAAAAATACCAAAACCAGCAACGGCTAAAAGCATATTACGCCATGCGTGATGCATCGGTGGAAATTTGGTAAGCACGATCATGGTAATCAGTGCACCAATTGATGGTGCAGCTCTGAGATAGCCCAAACCCTCAGGGCCAACTTTTAAAATTTCTTCGGCGAAAATAGGCAGTAGTGCAATCACACCACCAAATAGAACTGAAATCAGATCTAAAGAAATGGCCCATAAAACAATTTTAGTTTTCCAAATAAAATGGAATCCATCAGTCAGACTTTGTAAGACATTTTCAGTTTCCATTTTTGGAAAACTGCGTTTTTGTAATCTCGTAATTAAGACAAAGCAAGTTGCGAGTAACGCAGTAACAGCAAATAAGCTTGTTTCTCTTCCCATGAATGCCAACATGAAACCACCGAGCATGGGGCCGATGATCACACCACTCTGCCAACCAATCGTGGTCCATGTTGCACCATTGGCATAGAGTTCACGGGGAATTAAAAATGGTTTTAAAGACGTTGCTGAAGGATTGTAGAACCCTCGAATTGTTCCGAGTGCAAAAATAACAGCGTAAATTCCCCAAGATAGCGCGGTTATGCCTATTTTCTCTAAGCCATGTAAATGGAATAAACTCCAGAGAATCAAGGGGAGTGGAATCGCAAAGAACAAACAGATTTTCATAATTGTTTGTTTATTTAGCTTATCTGCGAAATAACCGCCCCATAATGAAAGTGCGATAAAAGGAATAGCTTCAGCCAGACCAATAAAACCGAGCGTTAACGGGTCTCGCGTAATCTGATAGAGAGAGTATGCAACGATAATTTCTTGAATCAAAATAGCCAGTGTGAGGCAAAATTGATTGAGGGTAACAATCGAAAAATCGCGATAACGTAATGCTGCGAATGCATCATTCTGTATAGACATATTTGTGAGGATTCAATATTTTTCACATATTATAGGGAGTAATTTTCTATAGTTTTCTCATATTTTGAGAATTAGTTATGGGAAATAACGTTTGGCAAAAATAAATGCTTTGTTGTCAAAAAATGAGCATTTTACTTTTGTTTTATTCATAGATGCTATATGATACTGCCTTCCTTACCTGCAGGTCGATTTGTAATAGTGCAAACGTGCCGAACAGGTGCTCAAAAGAGGTTACTATGGCTAAGTTAAAAACTCGCCGTGGTGCAGCTAAACGCTTTAAAGCGACTGCAAACGGTTTCAAGCGCAAACAAGCATTCAAGCGCCACATTTTGACCAAAAAATCTGCTAAGCGTATCCGTCAATTGCGCGGTTGTGTAATGGTTCACGTAAGTGACGTTGCATCAGTTCGTGCTATGTGCCCATACATCTAAGGAGATTATAAATGGCTCGTGTAAAACGTGGTGTACAGGCTCATCGCCGTCACAAAAAAATTCTTGCTCGCGCTAAAGGTTACTATGGTGCTCGTTCACGCGTTTACCGCGTAGCGTTCCAAGCGGTAATCAAAGCTGGTCAATATGCTTACCGTGACCGCCGTCAAAAGAAACGTCAATTCCGTGCTTTATGGATTGCGCGTATCAATGCTGGTGCTCGTCAAAACGGTTTGTCATACAGCCGTATGATCGATGGCTTGAAAAAAGCTCAAGTGATCATCGACCGTCGCGTATTAGCTGACATCGCTATGCATGATGCAGTAGCATTTGCTGCTTTAGCTGAAAAAGCTAAAGGCGCATTAGCTGCATAAGCTTAGAGATTCAAAAGAAGGCCGCTTTTAGCGGTCTTTTTTATTTTAAAGTATTTAATTTTTAATAATAGATAATAATTTGAGATCAACAATGAAAGATGACCGTTTCTTAAATGATTTAATTCATTACATCCAACAAGGACAAAAGTTTAAATATTTATATTTTTGGGGACATACACCCAAACAAGCTGATCTTGTTGATAAAAGTTGTTTAAGCCAGTGGTATCCATCAACATTTAAATTGGATGGCATTGAATATCTCACGGCTGAGCATTATATGATGGCGCAAAAAGCAAAATTATTTAATGATGAACTGGTTTTTGCACAAATTTTGCAGGTTAAACATCCAAATGAGGCTAAACAACTGGGGCGAAAAGTGCAGCATTATGATGATCAGATATGGAAAGAAAAGCGTTTTGATATTGTTGTACAAGCAAACCTTGCTAAATTTTCTCAAAACTCAGCGCTAAGGGATTTTTTGGTAAATACACAGGACCGCGTTTTAGTTGAAGCATCGCCAGTTGATACGATTTGGGGTGTAGGAATGGCTCAGGAGCATGAACATATTCAGGATCCGTCTCAATGGTTAGGTTTAAATCTATTAGGTTTCGCTTTAATGCGTGTTCGAGAACAACTCATAGATTAGAAGCTTCAAAAGAGTATTGTGGACTGACCCAATCGGTTCAAAAGTAATGATATCGAGGAGATCGTATTGCAGCAGTTGAATAATGGTGAAATACGCTTAGCAACTTTAAATGATTTGCCTCAAATTGCCGAAGTGCATGTTGCATGCTGGAAGGAGACATATACAAATATCATTAAACAGGAGGTATTGGATCAACTTGATGTTCAAGAAAAACTCTTGTTATGGCGAGAAATTTATATAAGTGTCGAGCATCAATTGTTGGTTTATGTGGAAAATGATCAAGTACTTGGCTTTTTGGATGGTTATTTAAATCCTAATAATGATGTTGCTGAAATTCGAGCTTTCTATTTGTTTGCAAGAACTCAAAATCAGGGTATTGGTCGTCAAATGTTTAAACAGTTTTATAGCCACGCGCTCAGTCAAAGTTATGCCTTCATTCGACTAGAAGTGTTTAATAAAAACCCAAGTCGCTTCTTCTATGAAAAAATGGGCGCTAAGTTAATAGGTGAAGCCGAACTGCCAGAGTTCGGCGAGGGCAAAACAGAGTTACTTTATCAGTGGGAACTCTAATACTGTATAAAAATGATGGATTTTATAGTCCAAAATAATAAGCTGCGATACATATAATAACTGTGATAACAATGAGTTTAATCACACTAGATGTGCTGACTTTATGATGTTGTGCCTGATTGAAATGTTGTGATGTTTCCATCGTTCTATCAATGATTTCTGGCTCAGTGGTCAGCTCGGCAGTTTGATAATGGTTCGCTATTTTTACAATCAGTTTAGAAAATAAATCATCCGTCTTTTGGGAAAAATTACGTAAATTAATTTGCTCTTCAGGGCTAATCAGTTCACCAGCTTCATTATAAGGATGCTGTCTTTGTTGTTCTAAATACTCGGTCAATGCTTCGCAACGATGTAGCAAACGATGGGCGCAATCAGCTGGATAATCTGTTGGAATAATTGCAAGTTGATGACTTGAAATACTGCTATGGTCAACTTCATAACCATAAAATGGGAAGTCTTGTTGTGTTGGTTCTGAGAAGTATTGAGCGTATTTGCTGTCAAAGAGTTCTCGCTCCAAGTACCTTGTTACATCATTCCAATTTAGCTTTTGTAGATCAATATCAACTTTTTTTGCAAGTTTATCATTTAGAGTATAGCCCCAAAAAATCTCTTGTCTTAAAGGGTTTCTTTGAGAAGTTGGCGCTTCAAAATCATTATCACTGTTATACCATTCTGCGAGTTCATGCCCACAGATCCAAGCTGTCTTTTTATTGGCTTGGTGGCTTACGATAAAGTGAGCAAAAGGGAGTAGTTCAACATTGGCATTTGGGTTTTGTTCATCATTTAGCAAGTTCGATAAATGTAGACTTAACTTCTTTACACCTTGTTTTTTTAGGCCTTCAAGCCAAATTTGGAAATGTTGTGCCAGTAAATGTTGCGATATCAAGTCACGGAAGTTGAAACTGTGTTGCTCGAAGATCGGATGTTCAATCCAACGGCTGAAATTGAGGTCTCCAGATAGAAACTCATTACCATATGTGACAAGTGTGAGCTGTTGCTTCCAAATTTGATCAAGTGCCATCTTGGTCATTTCTCATTGACGATATCGTTATCTTATACATTTTATTAAATTATTGGCTAGCGTTAACGACAAATAACTGTATCTATTTCATATTATTATTGTTTCATCCATAAAGTAAAAACTTATTAAGGCTCCAATTTTAACCACGGTTTAGCTTCATAAAACAGGTAAAAAGCTGATAAACTATAGCGTTTTATTATATTTTTAAATTTTGTTGCTTTGAGAGTTACTATGTCACTGGAAGCCCTGACCACTGAAGCGCTTGCTGCCATTGCAGCGGCTCAAGACCTTGCTGCACTCGATCAAACTCGTGTGCAATTTACAGGGAAAAAAAGCCAGCTTGCAGAACAGTCGAAAGCACTTGGAAAAATGGATCCTGAAGAGCGTAAAGTAGAAGGTGCTGCGATTCACGCTGTTCGTGAAGCAATTAATGCCGCATTGACTGAGCGTCAACAGACATTACAACAAGCCGAGCTTGCAAAAAAATTAGCAAGTGAAACGATTGATATTACTTTGCCTGGTCGCGGTCAGCGTATGGGAAGTATTCATCCTGTGACGCAAGTACAAGAACGTATTTGCCAATTCTTTACTAAAGCTGGTTTCCAAGTTGCACATGGTCCAGAAGTCGAAGATGATTACCATAATTTCGAAGCCTTAAATATTCCAGGGCATCACCCTGCACGTGCAATGCATGATACTTTCTATTTTGATGCCAAACATTTGCTTCGTACACATACATCAGGCGTACAAATTCGGACCATGGAAACTAGCCAGCCACCAATTCGTATTGTGTGTCCGGGTCGTGTGTATCGTTGTGACTCTGACCAAACCCATTCGCCAATGTTCCATCAGATCGAAGGGTTGTATGTTGCTGAAAATACCAGTTTTGCTGAGTTGAAAGGCTTATTGATTAACCTACTCAATGAGTTCTTTGAAAAAGATTTAAAAGTACGTTTCCGTCCATCTTATTTCCCATTTACTGAGCCAAGTGCAGAAGTGGATATCATGGATGAGCGTGGCCGTTGGTTAGAAGTTTTAGGTTGTGGCATGGTGCACCCAAATGTACTTCGTGCTGCAGGGATTGATCCTGATAAATACAAAGGTTTTGCTTTTGGTTTAGGGGTAGAGCGTTTTGCGATGTTGCGTTATGGCATCAATGATTTACGTATGTTCTATCAAAACGATGTGCGTTTCTTACGCCAGTTTGCCTAACAGTTTTTTCAGGATTAAATAAGGTTTATACAGATGAAAATTAGTGAAAATTGGTTACGCACTTGGGTTAATCCAGCGATTGATAGCGAAATACTTTCTGATCAGTTGACTATGCTTGGTTTGGAGGTGGATGAATTAGCGCCAGTTGCGAAGCCATTCACAGGTGTGGTGATTGGTGAAGTTCTCACGGTTGAACAACATCCAGATGCTGATCGTTTACGTGTAACAACAGTAAATATTGGTTCGGGTGAGCCGCTACAAATTGTATGTGGTGCTCCAAATGTTCATGTTGGTATGAAAGCGCCTGTTGCAACAATTGGTGCCGTGTTACCGGGTGATTTTAAAATTAAAAAAGGCAAACTGCGTGGTGTGGAATCACAAGGGATGCTTTGCGGTGCTTCTGAGATTGATTTAGAAGACAAAATCGATGGTTTGTTGGAATTACCTGCTGACGCGCCAGTGGGCGTGAATATTCGTGAATATTTGAAACTTGATGACAATGTGATTGATATCAGTATCACGCCAAATCGTGGTGACTGTTTTAGTATTCGTGGTATTGCGCGTGAAATTGCTGTCATTAACCAATTACAAGTCAATGCACCTCAAATTCAATCAATTGCAGCAACCATTAGCGATGAAAAAACCGTAACGATTAGCACAGAAGGCACACCTCGTTATTTAGGTCGTATCATTAAAAATGTAAATGTTAAAGCAGCTACTCCTGAGTGGATGGAACAAGCGTTAACGCGTTCAGGGATCCGTAGCCATAGTATTTTGGTTGATATCACTAACTATGTGTTACTTGAACTAGGTCAACCGATGCATGCCTTTGACTTAGCTAAAATTCAAGGTTCAATTCAAGTCCGTCAAGCGCAACCACAAGAAAAATTAACATTGTTGAATGATCAAGAAGTTGAATTACAAGATGACATCATGGTTATTGCTGATGATCAGAAAGTTTTGGCAATCGCAGGGATTATGGGTGGATTAGCCTCATCGGTAACTGATGATACGCAAGATATTTTCCTTGAAAGTGCTTTCTTTGCGCCATTAGCAATTGCTGGTCGTGCACGTCGTTTTGGTTTGCATACTGACTCATCACAGCGTTATGAACGTGGTGTTGATTTTGAATTACCTATGATCGCGATGCATCGTGCATCTGAACTTATTCAAGCTTTCGCTGGTGGTGAATTTGCACCAATTACAGTGGCGGAACAAACAGATTTATTGCCAAAACGTGAAGCGATTAAGCTGCAACAAGCACAAGTTGATCAATTGCTTGGCTATCAAGTTGCGGGTGATTTTATTGCTGATGCACTGACTCGTTTGGGTTGTGTGGTTGAAACGATTGCGCAAGGTGAGTGGAGTGTTGTACCACCATCACATCGTTATGATATGGCAATCTATCAAGACCTCATCGAAGAAGTTGCTCGTATTGATGGTTACGATAATATTCAGATCAGTTTGCCAAAAATTGACGTGAAATTAGAGACGTACCAAGATCGTTTTGAAATGGCTCAGTTACGTCAAACTGTTGCAACATTGGGTTATCAAGAAGCAATTAGTTTTAGTTTTGCTGACGCTAAATTTGAAAAACAACTTAATCCAAATGTACAGCCTTTGATGCTTGCTAATCCAATTTCAAGTGATTTGGCGGCAATGCGCAGTACTTTGTTATCAAGTTTAATTCCTTGTGTGCAATACAACTTAAACCGTCAACAGCAACGTGTGCGTTTCTTTGAGTTAGGTTTGCGTTTTGATTACCAAGACGCAAAAGATATTCATGATCTCAAGCAAATCCCAACTTTAGCACTAATTGCAGTTGGTTCATTAGTCCCTGAATCATGGCATGCAAAGCCACAAGCAATGGATTTCTTCGATTTTAAAGGTGAGATTGAAGAAATTTTGGCAGCGGGTCGTATCAACGTCGAGTACGCACGTAGTGAGAGAGCTTGGTTACATCCAGGACAATCTGCTGAAATTTTGCTTGATGGAAAGTCAATTGGCTATTTAGGGCGATTACACCCATCTTTAGAAAATGCACTCGATTTGGGCATTACTTGGGTTGCAGAGCTTGATCAGCAGGCTGTTTTGCAATCTTATGTATCTAATTTTACAGAATTATCACGTTTTCCATCGGTTAGACGTGATATTGCGCTTTTAATCTCTGATAAGATTGAGGTAAGAGATATTCAGCGGTTAATTAAGCAAACTGGTGGAGAGTTATTAGACTCAACATGGTTGTTTGATGTGTATACGGGGCAAGGGGTTGAACAAGGTAAACGCTCTTTGGCATTTGCATTGTTATGGCAACATCCAACTCGTACGCTTGAAGATGCTGAAATTAAATCTGGTATGGATAATATTATTCAAGTGTTGGAAAACACTTACCAAGCGACATTGAGGGCCTCATGACAGCATTAACAAAAGCAGAGATGGCGGACCATTTGAGTGAGCTTACTAGCTTAAATCGCCGTGAAGCAAAACAAATGGTCGAGTTATTTTTTGATGAGATCAGCCAAGCATTAATCGCTGGCGAACAAGTCAAACTATCAGGGTTTGGCAATTTTGAATTACGTGATAAACGCGAACGTCCTGGACGTAATCCTAAGACTGGGGAGGAGATTCCAATCTCAGCTCGTCGTGTAGTGACATTCAGAGCGGGTCAAAAATTTAGACAGCGCGTTGGAAATGAGCAGATCGATTGATCTGCTTTTTTATTCTTGTTTTAATAATAAAAAATTTTAAACATAAAAAAGAGAACCGAAAGGTTCTCTTTTTTTAATCTATTAAATAGATTAGTGAGCAGCAGAAGCTGGAGCAGCTTCAGATGCAGCTGGAGCAGCTTCAGATGCAGCTGGAGCAGCAGCTTCAGATGCAGCAACAACAGCTTCAGAAGCAGCAGTAGTCGCTTCAGAAGCAGCAGCTACAGCTTCAGAAGCAGCAGCGTTAGCGTCAGCAGCTGGAGCTTCTTCTTTCTTAGAGCAACCAACGAAAGCTAAAGTAGTAGCAATAGCAGCAACAACAGCAAATTTTTTGAATAACATGGCATCACTCTCATAAAATTGTGAGATTAAAAAAAACCTGAGCTAGTCTGTTTGTGCTTTTATTATTCCTAAACGCTTTAGGTAACAACGCAGGGAGCAGCCTAACTGGTCTGGAGCTATCGTATCAAAGCAAATCATGAATTACTACTGTTCTGTCCAACAAAACGACAAAAATGGACAGAATTTGGCTTTTTTTTGATAGAAAATAACTATAATTATTTTATTTAATATCGGTTTTAGGCTGTATCTTTCTGATTTTTCTTAAAAAATAATATATAAAACAAAGGATTGATGTTTTTGTGAGAATTTAAATCAAAATGTAAATATTATGTAATCCTGTCAACCAAATAAAAAAAGCTACCATTAAGGTAGCTTTTTAAATGAAGCTTTAGGTTGATGCTTTTCGTTTCATTTGATCAAAGAAATCATCATTGGTCTTGGTTTCTTTCATGCGATCTAATAAGAATTCCATCGCAGCAAGCTCATCCATTGGATGTAGTAACTTACGTAGAATCCAAACCTTACGTAGATTTTCTTCACCCATTAATCGTTCTTCGCGGCGAGTACCAGATTTCTTGATATTCATTGCTGGGAATACACGTTTTTCAGCAATACGACGATCAAGTGTAATCTCTTGGTTACCTGTACCTTTGAATTCTTCGTAGATCACGTCATCCATCTTACTGCCCGTTTCAATAAGAGCAGTAGAAATAATTGTGAGTGAACCACCTTCTTCAATATTACGTGCAGCACCGAAGAAACGTTTTGGACGTTCTAAAGCATGAGCATCCACACCGCCTGTAAGCACCTTGCCTGATGATGGGATCACAGTATTGTATGCACGTGCTAAACGGGTAATTGAGTCGAGTAGAATCACAACATCTTTTTTATGTTCAACAAGGCGTTTCGCTTTTTCAATGACCATTTCGGCTACTTGAACGTGTCGAGCAGGAGCCTCATCAAATGTTGATGCAACCACTTCACCGCGAACGGTACGCTCCATTTCCGTCACTTCTTCAGGACGTTCGTCAATTAAAAGTACAATTAAGAAGACTTCTGGGTTATTACGTACAATTGATTGAGCAATTGTTTGCAGTAACATTGTTTTACCCGCTTTCGGTGGTGCAACAATAATAGAACGTTGACCTTTACCGATCGGTGCAATCAAATCGACAACACGGGAGGTTAAATCTTCTGTTGTACCGTTACCAAGCTCCATAACCAATTGTTCGGTTGGGAATAATGGCGTGAGGTTTTCAAATAGAATTTTATTACGTGAGTTTTCAGGTGTATCGTAGTTAATTTGGTTTACTTTTAATAAAGCAAAATAACGTTCGCCTTCTTTTGGTGGGCGAATAGTACCTGTAATGGTATCACCAGTACGTAAATTAAAGCGGCGAATTTGTGACGGGCTGACATAAATGTCATCAGGGCCTGCTAAATATGAACCAGCCGCAGAGCGTAAGAAACCAAAACCATCAGAAAGGATTTCTAGAACGCCATCACCAAAAATTTCTTCGCCATTCATTGCATGGCGTTTTAAAATAGCAAAAATAATATCTTGTTTACGGTTACGCGCCATGCCTTCAAGGCCCATAAACTCCGCAATTTTAATGAGTTCGCCAATGGGTTTTTTCTTGAGTTCAGTTAAGTTCATAAGTGGTCAGACAGAATGGAATAAGTGGAGGACTATGTTAGGGAAAGAGTAAAAATCGACCGCATACATACATGCTGATGTAATTGTATTTACACAACCACAATTCAGTAGTCTGGTTCATTGTTTCAGAGAGAAATGTGAAAACAATTGTTATTGCCGAGCGGCGATCTTATGTTTTGTGTCTTGTAAGAAGTGCAATGAAGTAGATTCCATTCAAAGCTTCTTGATCCAGTAATATAGGTTAAATAAAGAAATTTGTCAATGTAAACTCAGAAATACGCGATCAATTGAATAACGTATTTCTGTGTGCTCAATAACCTAAATTAAATTAGATATTTTGATCAATAAATGCAGCAAGTTTTGAACGTGGCGCAGCACCAACTTGTTGAGCGACAACTTCACCGCCTTTGAACATTAATAGTGCTGGAATATTACGGATATTGTATTTCACAGCCGTATCTTCACACGCAGTCACGTCGACTTTTACGATTTTTACTTTACCTGCATATTCGTTAGATAAGTCTTCAAGTACAGGTGCGATTGCTTTACATGGTGCACACCAGCCTGCCCAAAAGTCAACAAGTACAGGAGTTTCAGCATCTAAAACATCTGCTTGGAAGTTTTCATCAGTTGTATTAACAATAGTCGCAGACATGAGGTTGCTCCAAAAATAAGAAATAAAGTGCGAATTCAATCATCATCAAGATGAATATTACATTGCTACTTTACTCAATGTAAGGGTTTGTTCTGATTATTCAAGTTTAGTAGATAAAAGTCCAATGGATGCTGACGATGTTCAGCATCGACATAAACAATCATTTCAGCAATAAAAAATTAAATACGGTACTTTTATTGCTTAAAATGACTTTAAAATTGTAAGCATGTGAATTACTCTAATGCGTGAATTGAACATGGGTTTATATAAATAATGTCTGATTTTCTGATTGATGAAGAATTGCTTGCTGCGATTGATATGGGATCGAATAGTTTCCATCTCGCAATTGCTCGTGTTGATCACGGTGAAGTTAAGAAAGTTGCTTCAATGTCAGAAAAAGTACAGTTAGCTGCTGGACTAGATGAAAATAAGAATTTAACAGAGGCTGCCCAGCAACGAGGGCTTGCATGTTTAGCTCGTTTTGTTGGGCGATTAAGTTCAGTGCAACCAAATCGTCTGCGGATTGTTGCCACAAATGCATTAAGACAAGCGAAAAACGGCCACGAATTTATTCAAAAAGCAGCAGAAATTTTACCCAAACCGATTGAAATTATTGCTGGTCGTGAAGAGGCTCGCCTCATTTATCTGGGCGTTTCACATACCATGGCCAATGGTGGTCGACGTTTAGTAGTTGATATTGGTGGTGGTTCAACGGAATTTATTATCGGTGAAGAGTTTGAGCCACTACATACTGAATCATTACAAATGGGTTGTGTAGCATATAGTAAAGCTTATTTTGCTGATGGTGAAATTACCAGTAAAGCATTTGATAAAGCAGTGGTTGCTGCCCGTAAAGAACTCTCTGCAATTGCGAATACTTACAAATCAGAAGGTTGGGATACTGTTGTTGGCTCAAGTGGAACAATTAAAGCTTGTCGTCAAATCTCAGTAAATTTAGGTTTAAGTGACGAACAAGAAAATTTAACGCGTGAAGGCTTATATAAGTTAAAAGATCGTTTGCTGAAATTTAAGAATGTTTCAGAAATTGATTTTGAAGGACTACGTGAAGATCGTCGAGCAGTTTTGCCAGCTGGTCTTGCGATTTTATATGCCATTTATGAAGTATTAGATATCGACAAATTGGCATATTCTGACGGTGCATTGCGAGAAGGTGTCATGTATGACTTGTTAGGCCGTTTCAAGCATGAAGATATTCGTGATCGTAGTGTGCAAGCATTAATGGGGCGATATAACGCAGACCCAAAACAAGCAGAACGAGTGGTAAATACAGCACAGCAACTTTTCGATGGTGTTGCGCAATCTTTGCATTTAACTACTGAAGACAGTGACTTACTGCGTCGAGCTGCATATTTACATGAAATCGGTTTGGCAATTAGTCATGGTGGTTATCACCGTCATGGTGCTTATTTGCTACAACATTCTGACATTCCGGGGTTTTCGCAAATTGACCAAAATCATCTCTCACATCTGGTTTCGCATCATCGTCGTAAGTTACGAGCAGATGCAAAAAATGACGTGATGAAGGTGGGCGGTAGCCATTTACTTTATCTTTGTTTATTGCTCCGTCTCGCAGTTTTGCTGAACCATAGTCGTAGTGATCAGATGCTTCCTGCCATTGAACTGAGTGTTGTAAATGATCAACAATGGCAGCTAAGCGTTTCTGGCGATGCTAAACAATGGCCCTTATTGGTTGCTGATCTGCATGATGAGCAGGTGCAGTTTAAGCATTGGGACATTGAGTTAAATATTCAGTCAGACAATTTTGTTGATTAACAATACATCCTTGTTAGGGATTATCTACGACTTATGAAAAATAAAGCGACTCAGTCCAAGGCTTGGGCTACGGTTCAAATTGCACGACATCCTGAACGTCCGCAATTTCTAGATTATGTCAGTGAAATCTTTACTGAATTTGATGCACTTCATGGTGACCGTTTATATGGTGATGACGGTGCGATGATTGGTGGACTTGCACGTTTTGATGGTCAACCAGTGATGGTCGTGGGTCAACATCGTGGGCGTAGTACCCGCGAGAAGTTGCAGCATAACTTCGGTATGTGTAACCCAGAAGGCTATCGTAAGTCACAGCGTTTACTCGATATGGCGGAACGTTTTAACTTACCTGTGTTTACTTTCGTTGATACCATGGGTGCATATCCAGGTGTTGGTGCGGAAGAACGTGGTCAAGCCGAAGCAATTGCAACGAGTTTGGCGCAACTTTCAAACTTAAAAGTGCCAGTAATCGCAACGGTTTTAGGTGAAGGTGGTTCGGGTGGTGCACTCGGGATTGGAGTGGCGGATCGCGTGATCATGTTGTCACATAGTATTTATTCTGTTATTTCTCCAGAAGGCTGTGCGTCTATTTTATGGAAAACAGCAGATAAAGCGGCTCAAGCGAGTGAAGCACTTGCATTAACAGCAGATAAGTTAAAAACTTTAGGTGTTGTTGAATATGTTGTGGATGAAGGTGAGGGGGCGCATTTAAACCCTGAGCAAGTCATGCATGATTTAAAAGCTGTATTAAAGCAAGCCTTAGATGAATTGCAACCAATGGGTGCTCAAGAACGATGCGAAGCACGTTATCAACGTTTAATGAAGTTTGGAAGCAGCAATTTAGGCATCGCGTCTTAACAGAGACACAGCATTTCTCAGAACAAACTCAATTTTTGATTGGGTGTAGCGGCGGCATGGATTCCATGCTGTTGCTGTATCTGATGGCTGAACTTTTCCCAACACGTACTCGTGCCATCTATGTTGATCATCAATTGCAACAGGCGAGCCGAGCTTGGGGGGCATTAGTTCAACAGCATTCAGATCAACTCAATATTCCCTGCATTATTCAAAAAGTTTCGGTTCAAACAGGAAATCTAGAACAACAAGCACGCCAAGCACGTTATCAAGCTTATCAGCAGCATTTACAAGCCAATGAAATTCTCGTATTGGCCCATCATCAGCAAGATCAGGCTGAGACAGTATTATTGCGCTTGCTTTCGGGTGCTGGTGTAAATGGTTTGTCTGCAATGCAACGGATAGATATTCGTCGTGAGATGACCATTTGGCGACCCTTTCTCGAGTTAAGTCGCGAACGTATTGAACAGTGGACACAGCAACTCAGTCTTGATTATGTGACTGATCCAACCAATCATGATACGCATTATGATCGTGCATGGTGTAGAGAAATGCTTTGGCCTGTTTTACAACAGCGTTTTCCCAAAATGCAGGATGCAATATCGCGTAGCGGCTATTTAATGCAAGATGCTGTTGAAATCTTAAATGATGTTTTAAAAAATGATATACAGCAATGTGTGACTGAAAATGTCTTAGATTTGGATGCGCTTTTGCAGCGATCTGAAGCACGACAACGTCAATTACTCTCAGCATGGATCAAAGGAGCAGACCAATATCGATCTAGCTTTGACATGGTGCAACGCCTACAGCAGGAAGTGATTTTAGCAAAGCCTGATGCCCAAGCTACTTTGCATATCAATCAGCATTATTATGTGCGTTATCAAAAGAAATTGTATCGACTTCGCTATGATGAGTTGTATGCAGAAAAAGTTTCTCCGTTCCCCAATTGCATAGAGCAGTATTATCAAATCGGAAATTTTATTCAGGTGGCTTCAGGAAGATATAAAATTGATACGCAAGAAATTGGGCTTTCAACAAAATTATTAGGACAAAATTTAAAGCTGATTAAGCGTCAAGGTGGTGAGAAAATTCATCTCTATGGGCGAGTTGGACATTGGCCACTGAAAAAAGCAATTCAAGAAGCACAGATTTTGCCTTGGTTACGTCATACAATTCAAATATTAGTCTTGGATAATGTTATGCTTGGGGTCTTTAGCCCAAAAGGTTTTTGGTTGGCGCAATCTGACTATCTAGAGCAGGGCGGTTGGCAACCAAGTTTAATTACTGACTGTAATAATTTTTCTTTTCAGTCTTTTTTACATGACGAGTAGAACATGGCGACATCATTGAATCAAAATATCTGTTTTATTGGCGGCGGTAATATGGCGCAAGCCTTGATTGGGGGATTGCTTTCGCGTGGATTGCCAACAACCCGTATCACGGTTTCTGATCCTGTTGAGCAAATTCGCCAAATTTTGGAAGAAAAAGGCATCCAAACCACAACAGATAATCTTGAAGCAATTAAAAATGCTGATGTCGTTGTATTGGCGGTAAAACCTCAAGTTTTAGCAACGGTATTACAACCATTAAAAGATTTGTTATCAGATAAACTCGTCATTTCGATTATTGCTGGTGCTGAAATTCAAACAATTTCAGACCTGATCGGTGGTAGTCAGCGTATTGTGCGTGTGATGCCAAATACACCTGCACTTGTTCAAACGGGTGCGCATGGTATTTATGCATCTGAAGCTGTAAATGCTCAGGATCGTGAATTAACCAGTCAGATTCTTGCTGCGACAGGTTTAACGATTTGGGTAGATACTGAGGCACAAATTGATGCAGTGACAGCTGTATCTGGTTCTGGGCCTGCATATTTCTTCTATTTAATGGAAAGTATGATTCGTGCAGGTAAGAATTTAGGCTTGGATGAGAAAGTAGCAACAGCTTTGACCTTACAAACTGCATTAGGTGCAGCGCAAATGGCAATCACTAGCTCAAACTCTCCAGCGGAATTACGTAAAAATGTGACGTCTCCAAATGGTACAACTCAAGCAGCTTTAGAAGTGTTTGATCGTGCTCAGATTTCACAGAACATTCAAACAGCGCTTGCAGCAGCTCAAAAGCGTAGCCAAGAGCTTGCACAAGAGTTGAGCGACAAGACTAAATCGGTTTAAGTAGGATAAGACAATTATGGGTGCAAGTTCTGCGCTAATTTTTGGTGTTTTGATCAATGTTGCAATTTTATTGGTCTTTTTCCGTTTTTTAATGCAATTGGCGGCAGTAAGTCCTTATAACCCTGTAGTGCTTTCGACAGTGAAAGCCACCAAGGTTGTAGATGTTTTTAGTCGTATTTTTCCAACAGTAGGCAAGGGCCGTGTCAATTTGGCTGCTGTAGCCCTGTTGGTTGTTCTTTACTTACTGAAAATATTTGGTTTGATGTATTTGTCAGGGCAAATGCCACATAGTGCAGTTTATCTGGTGATCACAACCTTTGTGACCATGATTCAAGATTTGATTCGTTTCTGTCGTTATTTGATTTTTGCAACCATTATTTTAAGTTGGGTAGTGATGTTTACACAAACTCGCTCTCCTTATATTGAAGTGATTCAAGAGCTTGCAGAACCATTACTTGCACCTTTCCGTCGGTTGCTCCCAAACATGGGCATGATCGATTTGTCTCCAATTTTGGCATTCTTGGCATTATATGTTGCTGAAATTTTAATGAATGAAGCCGCTAAGGTATTATTAACAGGTCTTTAATTGGTTTGAAAATAAAAAAAGGGACTGTGTTCAACACAGTCCCTTTTTTTAGCTTATATGTTAGTGGGCCGCGTCCCAGTTTAGACCTTGTCCGACTTCAACGACAAACGGCACTGAAATTTCTAATACAGATTGCATAACTTCAGCAATTTGCTTAGAAAGTTCATCTGCAATCGCTGCATCTGCTTCAAAGACCAATTCATCATGTACTTGTAATAACAGCTTGGCTTGATCTTTAGGTAATACTTTATCAACTGCGATCATCGCTAGTTTAATGATATCCGCTGCACTGCCTTGGAGTGGTGCATTAATTGCTGCACGTTCAGCCGCTTGTTTAATCATTTTATTGCTTGCCAAAATGTCAGGTGTATACAGACGACGACCTAAAATCGTTTCGACAAAACCTTGTTCACGCGCAATCTGACGTGTACGTTCCATATAGTCCAAAACACCTGGATAGCGTTGGAAGTAACGCGCAATATAGCTACGTGATTCTTCACGAGTAAAACCAAGTTGGCGAGTTAAGCCAAACTCAGACATGCCATAAAGTAGACCAAAGTTGACGGCTTTGGCTTGACGACGTTGATCATTGGTCACATCTTCAATGGCGATTCCCAATACTTCAGATGCTGTACGACGGTGTACATCTTGACCTTGTTGGAATGCATGGACTAAAGCATCGTCTTGAGAAAAATGTGCCATTAAACGCAATTCGATTTGTGAATAATCGGCCGCCAATAACACACGTCCTTCAGGTGCAATAAAGGCTCTACGAATCTGACGACCAATTGGTGTGCGGATTGGAATATTTTGTAAGTTTGGATCAGTTGAAGACAAACGACCTGTCGCTGTGAGTGCTTGATGGTAGCTAGTATGCACACGATGTGTTGAATCATGTGATTGCTCAACTAAGCGATCTGTATAGGTATTTTTAAGTTTCGCCAACCCACGATGTTCTAAAATAACTTCCGCTAGTGGGTGCTCTATTTTCTCTAAGATACTTTCACTGGTGCTGTATTGACCAGTGGCAGTTTTTTTGCCACCTTTGAGGCCGAGACGATCAAACAGAACTTCACCCACTTGTTTAGGCGAAGCGATATTAAAAGCTTCACCTGCAAGTTCAGTCGCTTGATTCTCAAGTGTTTGCATCGTTTCAGAAAACTCGACACTGAGTTGATCAAGAAATTGATGATCTAATTTAATCCCATCTTCTTCCATTCCTGTCAAAACGCGAGCCACAGGCATTTCAATGTTATGGAGGATATTGACCAGTTCAGGATGACTTTTAAGTTTTGCTGAAAGTACTTCATATAAACGATAGGTCACATGGGCATCTTCGGCTGCGTAATGTGCTGCAATTTCGAGTTCAATCTGATTAAAGGTTTTTTGCTTTGCACCTTTACCAGCGATTTGCTCAAAAGTTGTCGTGAGATGACTGAGATAAACTCGTGCTACATCATCCATACCATGTCGAGTTGCAGCCGCATTGAACACATATGAAGCGAGCATGGTATCGAAATACCAACCTTGAATATGAATACCATGGTTAGCAAAGATATGTGCATCATATTTTAAATGATGACCAATTTTTCTGACGTTGTCATTTTCAAGAATGGGTTTAATTTGAGCGAGAACTTGCTCACGATTAAGCTGTTCAGGTGCACCTTCATAGTCATGTGCCACAGGTACGTAATAGGCATCATTCGCATCAAATGCGATAGAAAAACCAACCAATTCCGCAAAGCGATAATCGAGATTGGTGGTTTCTGTATCAAT
Source organism: Acinetobacter sp. YQ_14 (assembly GCF_043102985.1). Lineage (NCBI taxonomy): Bacteria > Pseudomonadati > Pseudomonadota > Gammaproteobacteria > Moraxellales > Moraxellaceae > Acinetobacter > Acinetobacter sp. YQ_14. The sequence goes on from NZ_JBICJJ010000021.1 coordinate 123,922, forward strand.
TGCAAAGTGATCAGCTTGTTGCATGCGTTGAAACAATGCATCCCAATCTTGCTGAGTGAGTACCGTATGATAAGTGGCTGTACCGAGTTGATCATCTTGGCTAGAAAGATTGGCATGATCTTCGGTGGCAACTTGTTCAGTTTTTTGTTCTGCTTTGACGATACTTTTTGAAGTTTGTTGATATGCAGAACTGTTTGGATTATTCGGATGATCCAAAGACTGGAGTTGATTACGGAATTCTAGTTCAGTGTAAAGATCACGGAGTTGATCGACGTTTGGATTTGAAAGTTTAAGATCATGCCAATCTAAAGCTAAATCAAGATCGCAGACAATGCTGGCCAACTGATGATCAATTTTGATGTTGTCTAAGTTATCTTTAATATTTTGGCTAATTTTGCCTTTGAGCTGATCAACATTGGCGATGATATTGTTTAATGAGCCATATTCAGTCAGGAGTTTTGCTGCTGTTTTTGCACCAACACCCGGGACACCCATGATGCCATCAGATGCGTCACCCATGAGGGTGAGATAATCGATAATTTGATGTGGATGTACACCAAATTTTTCTAAAACACCCGCTTCATCGAGTACACGTTCTTTAAAACTATCCTCAAGTTTGACATGCTCATTGACCAACTGCGCCATATCTTTGTCACCTGTTGAGATGAGCACATGATGACCTTCCGAGAGTGCATGTTTGGTAAGTGTTCCAATAATATCATCTGCTTCAGCACCCGGCAGACTGTATAAAGGAATGCCTAGAGCTTTAATTAATGCATGTAAATATGGGATTTGTTGAGACAATTCCTCAGGCATGCTTGGGCGATCGCCTTTATAAATCGGCGATAATTTATGACGAAATGTTGGCTCAGGTGTATCGAAAATAACTGCCATGTGCGTCGGTTGAGTACGGCGCATCAATTTTTGGATTGCAGAAATTGCACCACGAATTGCGTTGGTGTGTAAGCCAGTAGATGTTGTTAATGGCGGCAGAGCGTGAAAAGCACGAAATAAAAAATATGACCCGTCGACCAAGACAAAAGGTGGCATTGTGCAAATCCTTATTATGAACTGATGCGTATTTTACGTGAAAAAGTCATGCCTGTCTTATTTCGAGGTGGATCAATACGACTTGCCATGTCGTCTAAAAATTGCAGAATTTTGTATGTAAAGTGGGTTGCTTATGGACTGATCAAGTAATATAGCTGCAATGAAGTTATCTGAACTGATATAAGTCCATGTATAAAAAAGATAAACAGGGAATTGTCATTGTCTTAGTTGCTTTGACTGTGTTGTTGGGTTGCGCAATTGCCTTTAGATGGCAAGGTATTGTCGTTGCTTCAGCAATTGGACTAACCGTTGCAATTGTGCACATACTTTCTGAAATTCATCAGCGTTTGCAGCAGCTTGAACGCACTGCACTGAGCTATTTTGCCCAATCAACGAGTATTACTTCGCAAAAGTTGGTGATCTATGCATCTGCATTAGTTACTTTATTTGCTTATGCCAATACATGGATGTGGTTAGCGGGTGGGGCCTTATTAGTTCTGATGTTGTGCTTGATTCAAACCATCAGTTCATTTCAGACACGTTTATTGCATTTAGAACAATACGCGACACATTCTGCTGAAGCTAAGAAGCCAACGTTACAGGCTTCTATTCCTTCTATTGCTAATCAAAATCATGAGCTTGCATCAACCTACACTTCAAATGAGCTTGCAAATGATCATCATCCGACTTGGATGCAAACTGATCAAGCGATTCCACAAAAACAAACTAATGAAAATCTAATTTCTGAATATCCTGAAACGACGCGAAAACAACCTGCTTGGTGGCAACCTGCGATCGATTGGATGATTCATGGTAATCCTATTTTAAGAGTCGCTGTTGCCGTGTTGATGGTGGGAATCGTTTTATTATTACGTTTTGCCAGTGAGCATTGGCAGCTTAGTTTGGGCGTGAAGCTGGGATTTATTACCAGTGCAGCGATTGTGACGACTATTGCTGGTTATTGGTTGCAAAAAAAGAATCAACTATTTGCGGTCGCATTGCAGGGGCTTGGTTTAGCCGTTGTGTTTCTGACACTTATTTTTTCACATCATTTCGCTGTAATTTCCAATCTAAGTACAGCCAGTAGTTTATTTGTCATTTTATTATTAGCAACTGTTTACCTAAGTTTAAAGCAGCAAGCGTTATATTTGGCCATGTTGGCATTAACAATGGCTTATCTTGCACCATTACTTATTCCACAGAATCATCCTGATGTGATTTTCTTATTTGGCTATTACTTTTTGATTAATTTAGCCGTGGCTGCGGTTAATTTTATTCAACCTTGGAAAATCCTGCACCAAATTGCATTTTTTGCCACGATGTTTATTGGTGGTACAACGATTGGGATTTATGCAGAGACGCATCAATTCGATACCTTAGACTGGATTTTATGGTTGCATATTGGGTTATTTATTTGGTTGAGTATTCGATATAGTCAATTAATGCTACGTGCTCAAAATCAAATTAAAGAGGTGGAACCCAAAGCTCAACGTTTGCAGCCTATCTTAGACGTTGGATTGATTTTTAGTGTACCTGTATTGGGTTTTTCACTACACGCCTATCTGATGCATAACTCAACACAGGCACTTACGATTGGAGCTGCTGTTCTAAGTTTAACTTATACTTTGTTGCATGTTTGGATTAAACGTCAGCATCCACAACTTTTGATCTTGGCAAAAAGCTTTTTTATTCTTGCCATGGTATTTACTGCACTGATTTTCCCACTTGCGAAAGGAGCGCATTGGACATCTGTGGGTTGGGTGATTCAGGGCACAGCACTGATTGTTTGGGGAGTGACTGAACGTTATCGTTTAAGTCGTTATCTTGGCGTGGCTTTGGTGTTACTCAGCTCAGTCGCATTGTTATTCCAAGCTTGGTCAAATGATCATTTCCCGATTTTAAGTACAGTTATTTATGCTTCGGCTCAATTTATTTCGGCTTTCTATTTATTGCATTATCAAGAAGTTGAAAAATATTTTAGTGCACGCATGTTGAGTGGTGTTTTCCTCGCTTTAGGGATGTATGCAGGCGCAGTTGCAGGTGTTGAGTATCTGCATTGGCAACATTATGGCTTAAGTCCTTATTTGATGATCTCAACTATCTGTTTGGCTTTATTTAGTTTGGTTGTTCAATTCAAATCTAGGATGCAATGGCATAACGTACAATTGATTTTGTTGAGTGGATTGTTATTTTTATTGTACGGAGAGAGCTTTGCTGCAAATGTTTATGTAATTTGGCATTGGCCGAGTGCTTTAACGCAAATAACGTTTGCCGTAACGGCGATTGTTCTTGCAGGAACATTGATCAGTTTGCAATCGACGTCATCAAAAACATTACTCATGATCAGTGCGACTCTGCTATGGCTAAGTTTAGCAATCATTGGTTTAGCGATTTTCCCAATCATTCCTATTGTTGCCTTGGCGATAGTCCCTGCTGTGTACGGACTGTGGTTATTTTATTCCAATAGAATCCAACAACTTCAGCAGCTCCCGATTTGGTGTCTTACTTTATTTTGGCTGGTGATTGTGAATATTGACCCATATTCAGCAACACAATTCTATTTCTTGCCAGTGCTGAACCCAACAGACTTATTGAGCTTGTTGATGTTCATCGGTGTACTCTGGGTAATTTACCATCATGACTTCAATGTCGAATCGTCAATTGAGTGGGGTTTTAAAGTAGCGACGATTTTGACAGGTTTATTTGTACTGAGCAGTGTTGTTGTGCGTACAATGCATCATTATCTTGGAACACCATTATGGGGTGGTGCAATTTGGTCAAATGGTGATGTTCAGCTGAGTTTGACGTTACTCTGGGTAATTTTGGCATTCATCCTAATGACTTTTTCCAGTCGTCGTCATATTCGCCAAATTTGGTTTGTCGGTGCGGCATTGCTAGCAATTGTTGTATTGAAACTATTATTATTAGACTTATCGCAAAGTGGAACTTTAACTCGAGTGATTTCATTTATTGGATCGGGTATCGTCATGCTGGTGATTGCATATTTAGCACCTTTACCACCGACCTTGAGTGAAAATAAAAAAGAGAGCTGATTAGCTCTCTTTACCTTCACGTTTCAGTGCTTTCTGATTCGCATATTGATCTATTTCATCATTTGCTAAGGGTTGAGGTCGGTCAATTAGCCCCATCTTCGGTACTGGAATCTCAATTTCATTATCAAGGAAACCGTTACGGATGCGTTCCTGCATTTCATCCCGCACTTGAATATAGTTTTCTTGACGACACCAGACCGCAAAAAGGATCTCAATCGATGACTCTTTAAATGCTGTAACAGTCACAGCAGGTTTAGGATCATCCATTACATATGGGTATCTATTTGCAACGTCTAACAGTACTTGTCTAACTTTGATGATGTCTTCATGGAAATTGATGGCAAGCGTAATTGGGATACGCCGAATTGGATATTTGGATAAATTCATGACTGGAGTTCGAATGAGTTGTTCGTTCGGCAGTCGAATATAAACATTATCCAATGTGAGTAATTTCACAGAGAGTAAATCAATTGAGATCACTTCACCTTCTATCGTTTGTCCACGAATCAATGTGATTTGAATGGTATCGCCAACTTCGAAAGAACCTTCACCAATCAAAAACAGTCCACTAATTAAATTGGATGCGGAAGTCTGAGAGGCGAAACCCAAAGCCACAGTTAAGATACCCGCTGCACCCAAGAAGACACTGATTTTAAATCCTGCTTCTCTCAAGCTAGTCATGATAAAGAGTAGGAAAATAAAATAGAAAATACCTCTACGCCATAACAAGCGTTGATGTGCATTAAAGCGGCTACCAATCGTTCGAATAAATGCATTCGATATCAAACGTGCGATGACAAAGCCGATAAAGCACAGAATCACGGCAACAGTGATTTCACTGAGTCGTTCTAAATTAATATTGGTAAAGATGCCAGTAAAGCTAGATGCGACATCCTTAGGAATATTGGTTTGCGCCATATCAACCTCTTAAAAGAATGAATCAAACATATTGAATAAGTTACCACCTGGTGCGCGTGGTGGATGGACATAGGTCACAGCCCCAGCTTGGGTTGGTGTTTTATTCTCAATACGAATGCGCGCGGGTTGATCTGCCCCTTCATAATACACTTTGATTTGAGAAGTCCAGAGTCTGCCTGTTTCTTCACTATAAAATAACGGTAGTGCAGGGACGGGAACATTCATACGATCAAACCGTAATTGATGTTGACTAATGTTGTGGAATTCAATTGGAGTAACTGCTCTAAAAGCACGTGGCTTTAACAGATTTAAATCAGTGCGACCGTCGACAGATGTTGCATAGCAGATTTCACCATGTTGAGCATCTTTACCAAACCAAGTATCTTTAGGTTGGATCACTGGAACTTCAAAAAGAGGCTCTGAAATACCATCAACTAAACCTGCAATCCAAAGAGGCGTGCTGATATACAGTGTTCCTCGCTGCCCAGCAGGAATATAGATCGGATCAACGGGTTTAATTACCACTGAACGATCAGCCAAACGCGGCATTAACAGGAATGAATCATTCGTTTTTTGAAACATGTATCGTTCAATGCTGGCGGGTTTTGGCATCGCAAATTCAGTATCGTTTAATACTTGCCAATGTTGCTCGTAATCATGTTGGGTAAAAGGGCGATGATATTCCAAGCGCCATTCTTTAATGCCGCGAGTCAGGCGAAATAGCAGCGAACCGAATTGCCAAGCTTTGGCTTGTTGTATTTCAAACTGTTGTTCACCCCACCACTTCAAAGTGTCGGAATGGGGCATTTCATATTGATTATTTTGAGACAAGATGCAAAATTCCTTTGTGAGTATGCTAAACAGACTTCACGCTGTAATCTGCTTAGAGTACACTCAACTATCCCTTTCATCATTATAATTTGTGATGCAAATACTTAAACAAATACAAATTCCTTATAGTTTTGCGAAAAGACATGGCGTTTTACTGCGTTATGAAGGTGATCAAGTTTTTATCGTGCGACGGAAGGACACCGCACGTATTGCTTTGCAGGAAGCTCGTCGAATTTTGGGGAAAGCTGCTCATGATCAACTTTGTACAGATCAAGAGTTCCATGCCTTATTAAGTTCTAGCTATGCTGGTGATACTGGCGAATCTCAACAGGTTGCAGCAGGTTTGGAAGATCATCCTGATTTATTGAGTTTGGCAGATCAAGTTCCTGAAGCTGAAGACTTAATGGATCAAGAAGATGATGCGCCGATTGTTCGTTTGATTAATGCGTTATTGTCGGAGGCGATTCGTGTTAGTGCATCGGATATCCATATTGAAGCCTTTGAAAAGAAGCTTTCTGTACGGTTGCGTGTCGATGGTCAATTACGAGAGATCGTGCAACCGCGCCGTGAACTTGCACCTTTGCTTGTGTCTCGTATCAAAGTGATGGCTAAACTGGATATCGCTGAAAAGCGTGTTCCTCAAGATGGTCGTATTTCTTTACGTTTGGCTGGTCGTGAAGTCGATGTGCGTGTATCAACGTTACCATCTTCTCATGGTGAACGTGTGGTGATGCGTTTGCTGGATAAGCAAGCGGGCCGTTTGAATATGACGCATTTGGGCTTAATGCAGAATGACTATGAACGACTGACGCAGTTGGTACATCGTCCGCATGGCATCATCTTGGTTACAGGGCCTACGGGTTCGGGTAAAACGACGACTTTATACGCAGCATTATCTGATCTAAATGATAATACACGTAATATTTTGACAGCCGAAGATCCTATAGAATATCAATTGGAGGGGATTGGTCAGACACAAGTCAATACCAAGGTTGATATGACCTTTGCGCGTGCGTTAAAAGCAATGTTACGTCAAGATCCGGATGTGGTGATGGTTGGTGAGATTCGTGATCTTGAAACTGCTGAAATTGCGGTGCAAGCATCTCTAACAGGTCACTTGGTCTTATCTACACTGCACACCAATACTGCGATTGGTGCAGTGACGCGTTTGAAAGATATGGGTATTGAACCATTCTTGCTTGCAAGTTCATTAATCGGTGTTATTGCACAACGTCTCGTTCGAACACTCTGTCCTCATTGTGTAACATGGCGCAAAGCAGATGATTTTGAACGTCAAGTTTTCCAACACTTAAAAGTAGACGAACATCTAGAACTACCAGAACCCCATGGTTGCGAAAAATGCTCTCATGTTGGTTTTAGTGGACGAACAGCGATTTATGAAATTGTGCCTGTTGATGAATCTATGCGTCGTTTGATTCATGGCAATGCGGCAGAATATGAGTTAGAAAATCATGCTCGACGTCAGGCAGCATCCATTCGTGATGATGGTTTACTAAAAGTTATGGCAGGTAAAACGACTTTAGAGGAAGTTTTACGTGTCACTAACGAAGCTGCGGAAGAATAAATCAGTTCAATATTTAAAAAAGCATGGTTAACCATGCTTTTTTTATCTTAAAAATTAAGCTGTTGTCACAATATTGAAATTCACATCAATATTATTGCGTGTTGCATTTGAATATGGGCAAACAATATGAGCAGCTGCGACAAGTTGTTCTGCTTCGGCCTGTTCCATACCAATCAAATAGACATTTAAAGTCACTTCGATGCCGAAACCATTTGGAATAGGGCCAATGCCCACTTCGCCTTCAACGTATGCATCTTTACTAATTTTAAATTTATCGCGGTTTGCAACAAATTTCATAGCACCTAAGAAACATGCAGAATAGCCCGCAGCAAAAAGTTGTTCTGGATTGCTGACTTCACCACCTGCACCACCCATTTCTTTAGGTACACCTAATTTAACATCTAGTACACCATCTGATGATGTTGCACGGCCATCACGACCACCAGTTGCTTTAGCTTTCGCACGATAAACGACTTGTTCTAGAGACATTTGTTCTTACCTTTAAATAAATGTTGTTTACAATTAAATCGTACACGATATAAATTAAAAAACAAGTTATTGGTTTGTAAATTTGTATATTATTTTGTCAGATTAAGACGCAGTTCTGAGAGCTGCTGTTTTAGTTCAGATAGAGTTGCAGGGGTGCATGAGGCTGCTTGAGCAATTTGATTCGGTATATCAATTGCTTGTTCTTGTAGTTTTTCACCCTGACCAGTTAGGGTAATAATCACTTGTCTTTCATCTTTTGTAGAACGTTGGCGAGTAATTAATTTTAATGTTTCTAGTTTTTTCAGTAGAGGTGTTAGGGTAGAGGATTCAAGAAATAATCTTTCACCGATTTCGGACACAGTAAGCTGATCTTTTTCCCAAAGCACGAGCATAACAAGATATTGAGGATAAGTCAGACCAAGTGGTGCGAGTAATTGGCGATATACATGATGCAGGGCAAGATTGGTCGAGTAAATTAGAAAACATAACTGATTATCGAGTAACAGTTGATTATGTTCTTCGCCCATGTACATCTCTAAATGATTTCAATTCAATTAAGTATATCTTGATCTACGAATAGCTAAAGCGTTTGCAGGTGATTAAAATAAAAAATAACGAAGCGTTTGAATGCTGATCGTACTTATGCAGATATTTTAACTACCAAAATTCAGCGATTCTTTTCATCAAACGTGCTCGATAACGTGCGGTTGGATTATCCAAACTTTTCTGTGCTTCTTGTTCATAATACTCTTGCCATGCTTTGATCATTTCTAAAGTTGTACCTTTTTGCTTAATGATCTCAACATCTTCACGTTGAATGCTACTCAAACGTTGTCTTGCACCCTCAGCACCTGTTCCCCATCCAATAATCCATTGACCAAAAAAGTTCAGTGATAAATTTTGTGGAGTAGGTAAAGAAGAACTAACCACATCAACCTCTGTATTTGCTGATGCAGTATGGATTTGTGCGGCTGCCCCTATAAAAAATAAAATAGGAATAAATTTAAACATGAATAAAACTTAATTGCTGTGAGTGGCGAAGGGTACATCAACTTACAAGCAGAACGTATTTATTTTGTTCTACGATGATGAATAATGCTTATTAAATCATGATCATAGTTTTTATAGCTACATAAAAATTGACTGCTAGAGTCAAAAAGTGAAAGTTTTATAAATGATTTAGAAGAATTTAGTAGTTGATGATTCGACGATGTTGCATTAGAGGCATTGATGAACGCACAATTTCTTGTTCTTCAAGTTCAAAAGCGCTGGTAATTAACCCAGTACCTTCATGATTGACCATTTGCAATAACTGACCACGACTATCAGTAATTCCTGAATGACCCCATGTTTGACGCTTTTCGCCGTGCCAACCTTGCTGCGCTGCGCCTAAAACATAACATTGGCTATCCATCGCACGCGCTTGTAGCAACAATTGCCAATGTAACTGTCCTGTTGTATAGGTGAAGGCTGCTGGTGCAGTTAATATGTTGGCACCGTGTTGGCGTAGTGTTAAGGCAAGCTCTGGAAAACGTAAGTCATAGCAAACCATTAAACCAATATGACCAAAAGGTGTTTTTGCAACAATAACGTCTTCGCCAGGCTCAAAGAATTTAGACTCTTGATATCCTCCGACAGCATCACTGACTTGCACATCAAATAAGTGAATCTTATCGTAACGAGCCTCTGTTCTCTCTGGACTAATGCATAGACTAACTGTACGAACTCGACTATCGGTAATTATTGAGCCATTTGGGCGAAAAGGACATGGCAGAGTGCCTGCAATGATCCAAATTTCATAACGATGTGCAAGTTGCTCTAAGCGAGCTTGAATACTTTCAAATTGTTCAGCCGTTTCGCGTTGTTTACCCGCAGCAAAGCAGACGAAATTTTCAGGAAATACGATGAGTTCTGCACCTTGAGCCTTACTTTGCTGGATCAATGATTCAATGACAACGAAGTTCGCTTCAATGTCATTTTGAGAGTTCATTTGGGAAACAGCAAATAAGGTCATGTAGGTGCCTCGATAGTTAGTTTAACGATCAAGCATTTTGTTTTTGTACATCGTGATTTAAACAATCTTGTTCTTTCTGCAATTGTTTAACTAGAGGTTCAAACATATTTTGATTATTTTCGTTTAAGCGCATAAGTGTTTTATGTGCATCAAGAACCGTGTTTAACATTGCACTGTGGGTGACATGTTGTTCTTCAGTCAACTCTAAAGTACAAACACTTGGATCACCACAGTAATTTAAAATCACAAAAACCTGCCCTAGCCCCATGCTGTTGGCCAAGGTTGTAATATCTGGATTCGTTGATAGCATAACTGCTTGGATATGATGAACTTGTTTAAGCTTTAAACCTAATTTTGCAAGTACACCTAAAACAGTGCTGTCAATAAACGTCGTTTGGGTTAAATCAACGATTGCGCCAACAACATTTTGCTGTTGTTCAATCTTGTTGAGTAGTTTGTCTAAACTTATACAAGAATGAGCACGGACTTCGCCAATAAGCTTGAAAATATGCGTTCCGTTCAAACTTGCATATTCAACATGACCTGTTGACATATAAATGCCATTTTCAGAGAAAGGATATAAAATTATCCCATAGTGATATTCTAGACACAAGTGGTTAGATGCTTTTAAAAAAATAACTTTTTGATTTTTATATTAATTCATTCGGCATATGCTGAGAATTGCAATATCATCTGCTACATGATCTGGTGCTTGAAATGAATCATTTTGTAGATGTTCGACCAATTGGTTGAACTGATCATTGAGTCCACCATCAAAAGGCTCTAGAGCACCATCTGAACACAAAATAAACCGAGAGTGATGGCTTAATACACAATGATGTTCTTCAACTTCTAAGTCTTCAGTTAAACCTAGAGGAAAGCTACTTGTTGTTAAAATTTTTGGTGGTCGGTTCTGTTCTAAAATAATTGGAGGAGGGTAGTGGCCTGCACTAGACCAACAAACGGTATTGGTTTTGAGGTTTAATGTACCTGCAACCATGGTGATATGTTTTTCAATATTTTCTTGAACTAACATTGCATTCAGTTTTTGAATGAGTTGACGAGGTGTTTTTGAACGGCCATGAAAAGCAGCCATCCATGAGGTCAGTAAACTACTTGTGACGCCATGACCAGATACATCTGCTAAATAAAAAAGCACTTCATGATCATTTAACTTCCAATAGTCATACCAATCACCAGATAAATAGGCTGATGGTTGGAAAAAAGATTCAAATTGATAATTTGGTAGTTCAATTGGATTGGGCAAAAGACGTTTTTGTAATTCAGCAGCAGAGGGTAAATCCCTACTATCTTGATTACGCTTATATTGTGCATCTATCTTAAATAAAGAGTGAACAGGATTTTTAGGCAAATTATCCCAAACCCAACCCGCTAAAGCACCTTGCTCCCAGGCCTGTGCCAATGCTGCACCTTCATGTTCAAATGCAAGAACAATTGTTGGTAATTTCCATTGATATTTTAAAAAATCTTGTACATCAGCAATAGCAATAATTGTTTGATCGTATAAATCCAAGTCATCAATTTGAATGATTTGCAAACTTGGTAACTCTGTTAAAGCTTGATCTAAACAAGGTATGGAACGCGTGGGTTGAATGAAATACATAGATGAATAGCCAATCCTTTGTATGATCATTATAAATTCATCATAGATGAAAGATGACTTAAATCAAAGCATTGCCAGCAGTTAAACGTGCTGACAATACAGAAGTTTGTAAATGTTGATTGCGATACATCATTGTTCTTCAGATGAAGCATCATCTAAATCATCGCTATCCCCAACGAAAGAGATATCATTCGAATCACCACGTTTCTCCGCGATTTGGAATGCTTTGCGTTGTAAATAAAAATCGCGAATCATTGAATATTTATCACCTTGCAGACTTTCTTCAATATCCAAAATTTGAGAGCGAGCATCGATAGCTTGCAATACATTGGTTGACCAGTAAATTCCTTCTTGATCATCCAGTAAATATTTTTGCGGGCGACCATAGCTATCAGCTGCTAAACCAAAGCCATCACGAAAAGTGCTTGGGCCAAAGAACGGCAACATAACGTATGGGCCGGATGGAATACCATAATAACCTAAAGTCACACCAAAGCTTTCTTCTTCGGTTGGTAAGCCTAATCGACGAGCAGGATCTGCGAAACCTAAAGTCGTTAATGTATTTACGGTAAAACGACCTAAAGTTTTAGCCGCACGAGCTGGGCGGCCTTGAATTAATTGGTTTACTGCATTCCACGGCTCACCTAGGTTTTTTCGGAACTGACGATAAGGACTACGAACTTGTTCAGGAACTTTTGCGACATATTGAATTGCAACAGGCTTTAATACATTACGGTCTACCATGTCATTGAAAGCATAAAACTGACGGTTCAACGGTTGTAATGGATCTTTAACTGAATCTGGTTGAGCGGCATTTGCATTCACTTTTAAATCATTTTTAGTGAGATGCTTTAAATCTTTGATAGCCTGAATAGTAGAAGGCTTCTGCTCTGTAACAACTTGAGTGCTTACAGCATTAGTTTGATCTGCTGTTTCATTGGATGTCTCTTGTGCGAATGCGGATGAACATGCTCCAGCAGTTAGCAATCCAAGCAAGATAAAATTCGAGTAATGCATATAAGTCCTTAATCGCTGTTAGAGCGAAATACAGTCATTAAAATGATTGCGTCACTTAACGCAAAACATATATATGAGGAATACAATTTAGTTGTTCTCATAGTATTAAAACAAATTCGCTCGAAAAATATAAGAAGAAATGTAAATTTGGCTTAAAAATGTTCACTCGATAATAAAAAATAAAAAAGGGGGTTGCAAGCG